>JANOSS010000118.1:0-8966 GCA_031415995.1 Caulobacter sp.
TGCTTATCGATCGCAAGACACAGAAGATCAGCCGCTACGGGCCTGGGCGGCCGCCCAGGCCCGTAGCCACCAACAACCCAGCCCCAAAACCGTCAGGAATGTAATCGGACTAACTGTCAGGCATCTATCCGGTTGCGCAGGGTCTTTCCGGACAGGGCTGGGCGGAGCATCCGCTGGCGGCGTAACCCCTCACCCTCCCACCGCTGCGCGGCGGGCCCCTCCCTCTCCCTCTGGAAGAGGGGTTTATCCCCTCGGTGCCGGCCCGGTCGAATCCCGCACGATCAGGGTATGCGGATGCATCAACTGCCGGGGCTCGCCGGTCCCGTCGCGCTTGCGGCGGATCTCTTCCAGCACCAGATCCACCGCCGCGCGGGCCATGGCGGCGATCGGCTGGTGGACCGTGGTCAGGGCCGGCCAGATATTGGCGGCGATCGAGGTGTCGTCGAAGCCGACGATCGAGACATCGCCCGGCACGTCCAGACCCAGGCGATGGGCCAGGCCAGCAGCAGCGGCGGCCATGTCGTCATTGCAGGCGAAGATCGCGGTGGGGCGAATATCGCTGGCCAGCAGCCGCTCGGCCGCCTCCAGGCCTGAGCGGTAGGTAAAATAGCCCTGCTCGACCCGGACATTCTCCTGCGGGATCCCGGCCGCCTTGAGCGCGATCATGAAGCCGTCCAGCCGCTGCTGGCTGACCGTCTGGTTGGGGTGGCCCTTGATGAAGCCGAAGCGCTTGTGGCCCAGGCTCAGCAGGTGCTGGGTCAGCTCATAGGCGGCGGCCTCGTTGTCGATGCGGATAGTGGCCATGTCGGGGCTGGTCATGCCCGGGGCCACGCCGACGGCGGCGGCGCCGGCGGCTTTCACCTCGGCCAGCACCTGGGGCGACTCGCACAGCGGCGGCGGCAGGATCAGGCCGTCGACTCCGGTGCGCAGCAGGCGGGTCAGGGTGGCGCCGGCCAGTTCGGGCTCGGCGCACTTTTCGATCACCACCTGGGCGCCTGTGCGGCTGCTCTCGTCCAGCGCCCCGACCAGGAACTCCGACAGATAGCCCGTCGAGGGGTTGTCATACAGCAGGCCGATGCGGAACGGGGCCGAGCCGGCCAGGCTGCGCGCCGCAGGATTGGGGGCGTAGTTGAGGTCGGTGATCGCCTTCTCGACCAGCGCCCGGGTCTCTTCCTTGACGGTGGTCTCGCGGTTGATCACCCGCGACACGGTCATGGGCGACACGCCGGCGCGCGCTGCGACATCGCGGATCGTCGCGCTCTGCGTGGTGCGACGCCTCTGGCGTTCCGGCGGTAAGCTCATGGTTGTCCCGTCCCTTTGGGCGCGGAGACTAGACCGGTTCGGAGCGTCAGTGGAAGCGGGGGGGAAAGAGGGGTCTTCTCACCCTGTGCGAGACGGATGTAGGAAACGGGGATGACACCCTTCGGCGCTCTTATCCTCACTGGCGGCGGCTCGCGCCGCATGGGTCGCGACAAGGCCGCGCTGGACTGGGACAGCGCGCGGGCGGTGGACCGGGTGGCCGATCTGGCGCACACGGTCGGGGCTGCTGCGGTGCTGACGGTCGGGGCGGATCTGGGCCTGCCGTTCGTGCCGGATCCCGAGCCCGGCGCGGGCCCGGTCGGCGGCGTGCTGGCCGGGGCGGCGGCGCTGCGGGCGCTGGGGCTGGAGCGGGCGCTGATCCTGGCGGTGGATGCGCCGACGCTGACGGTCGAGGATTTGGCGCCGCTGCTGGCGGCGGGGAGTCCAGGCGCGGCCTATGAGGGCTTGCCTTTGCCTATGGCGCTAGCGTTCGCAGCCGTCCCTGATGACGCGGTCGCCGGGTGGCCGCTGCGGCGGCTGGTCGAGCGGGCGGGGCTTCTGGTGTTGACTGTGCCGTTTGGGGTGGAGGCAAGGTTGCGGGGGGCGAACACACCGGAGGAGCGGGCTCGGTTGTTAAGGCCGTAGTTCAGAATTCACTTGTCATCCCGGCCGCAGCGAAGCGGAGAGCCTCTGCGAGGCTTCCGGGATGACAAGATAATTTGCGGCGCCCAGCGGTTGCCGCCTCAATACACATCCCGCCGATACCGACCGGCGTCCGTCAGCCGCTCCAGGCCCTCGGCGCCCAGTATATCGACCAACGCCGCGTGGACCTCGCGTGACATGCCTTCCAGCGCGCCGCAGACCATGATCGTCGCGCCGTCCGCCACCCAGGCCCGCACGGCGTCGGCTGCCTCGCGCAGTCTGTGCTGCACATAGACCCGCTGGGCCTGATCGCGCGAGAAGGCCAGATCCAGGCGCTCGAGCGCGCCGGTCAGCACCCAGCTCGCCAGTTCGTCATGGTGGAAGGCGTCGTGCGCCGCCGTGCGCTCGCCAAACAGCAGCCAGTTGCGGCCGCGACCCGCGGCGGCGCGGGCCTTGAGGTGGGCGCGAAGGCCGGCCAGGCCCGTTCCCGCACCGATCAGGATCATCGGCGCTTTGGTGTCCGGCGCGTGGAAGCTGCGATTGATCCTGACGCGGGCATCGATCGCCGCGCCCTCTTCGGCGAAGCGGCAGAGCCAGCCTGAACCCAGCCCGGGCCTGCCGTCGGCGCGGGGCATCAAGCGGACGATCAGCTCGATCCCGCCATCGGCCGGCAGGGAGGCGATGGAATATTCGCGGTGCGGCAGGGCGGTCAGGCGGTCCAGCACCGCCTCGCCCGCCAGCCCGATCAGGGGCTCGATGTCGTGCGGCAGGCGGCGGGCGGCCAGGGCCTGGGTCATCGAAACCGGCAGGCCCAGGCGGGCGATCAGGGCGGCGACCTCGGCCGGGTCATTGCGCGGGCCGATCTCGACGATGTCGCCGACCGTCCAGTCCAGAACGCCATCCTGCGGTTCCAGCCGGATGTGCCAGGCCTGACCGCCGGGACTGCCGGGATTGAGCAGGCGGCGCTGGGTCAGCGTCCAAGGGCCATAGGCCGGACGGCTCCAGTCGGGCGCGTCGGTGTGGCCGGTCAAAACACCCAGATGGCTCTGCCAGTGACGCAGGGCGGCCTGATCGCCGTTGTCGACCTCGACCCGGTCCAACAACGGCGCGGCGCCGCAATGGGCCAGCCAGGCGTCCAGCGCGCGGCCAAAGGCGCAGAACTGGCTGTATTCGCTGTCGCCCAGGGCCAGCACGCCATAGCGCAGGGCCGAGAGGTCGGGCTCTACCGTCATGACGTCGCGAATGAAGGCCCGGGCCGGGTCGGGGGCGTCGCCCTCGCCGGTGGTGCTGACCACGAACAGCGCTCGGCCGGCAGAAGCCAGATCGGCGGCGTTGACGGTCGAGAGGTCGCGCAGGACGACCGGCGCGCCGCCGGCGGTCAGGGCCGTGGCGGTGGCGCGGGCCAGTTCCTCGGCGAACCCGGTCTGGCTGGCATAGGCGACCAGCACCGGCTCGCCAGCGCCTTGCGCCAGGGCGGCGGCCTCGCGGCGTTCGGCGCGGCGGCGCAGGGCGTGGCGGGCCGCGATCAGGGCGGAGAAGGCGAGCCAGGCCAGGGCGACACCGCCGGCGGCGAGGTGGCGCCGGGTCTCGGGATCCAGGGCGGTGAAATCGATCATGCGTCGAGCATGGCCAGCAGGGCCGGTGACAGGCGCTCTTCCAGGCCTCCCGTTTCTGTTTTGGGGGCCGCGCGGCTGATGATCAGGACGGGCAGGTCGTGCGACGTGGCGAAGGCCAGAGCCGCATCGGGTCCCATCACGGTGAGCGCCGTGGCCCAGGCGTCGGCGTCCATGCAGGTCCCGGCCAGCATCGTGACGCTGACCACGCCGTGATCGCTGGGCGCGCCGGAGGCCGGGTCCAGGGTGTGGGCGTAGCGGCGGCCATCATGGTCGAAGAAGCGGCGATAGTCGCCCGACGTCGCCACTGACAGGCCATGCAGGGCCACCAAGGTTTGCGGGGCGTCATTGGCTGCCAAGGACATCGGGGGTGGGCGCTCCAGTTCCACCCACCAGGGCTGGCCGTCGGGTCTGGCGCCGGCTCCGCGCAGCTCGCCGCCGACCTCGACGAGGTAGGACTTCACGCCGGCCCGCTCCAGGGCGTCGGCGGCCTGATCGACGCCAAAGCCCTTGGCGATGCCATTCAGATCGAGGCGCAGGAAGCCCGGCTGGAACAGCGCGTCGCCGTCCAGCACCAGACGTTTCCAGCCGCTGGCTTCCATAGCGGCCAGGGTCGCTTCGCGCGGCGGCGGCTCACCCGGGAAGGGGTGGGGGCCAAAGCCCCAGAGGTCGGTCAGGGCGCCCAGGGTCGGGTCAAAGGCACCTTGGGTGGCGTCGGCGACGGCGATGGCGCGGCGCACCACGGTGGCCATGTCGGCGGGCAGGGGCGTCCAGCTTCCGGCGGCGATGCGGTTGTAGCGTAACAGGTCCGACAGCGGCTCCCACGGGCTCATCTGCGCCACCACGGCGTCCAGCGCGCGCTGGACCATGGCGGTCAGGCCCGGGATATCGGCGGCCGGCTGGGCGACCAGCTTCACCGACCAGGTCGTGCCCATGGTTTGACCCGCGAGCGTATGGACCACGCCGCCGAGCGGGCGGGCGGGCGGCTCGGTGAGGCGGGGGACAAGGACGCGGGTCATTCGATTGCTGTCAAAATCCTTGTCATCCCGGAAGCCTCGCAGAGGCTGTCCGGGACCCAGGGGCCGGCGCATTGCGGTTGCCCCTGGGTCCCGGCTCTCCGCTGCGCTACGGCCGGGATGACAAGCAATTTTACTTGTCTCAGGGTCGTTGCGCTTCGAGCACGGCGGTGTAGCTGGCCGAGAAGCCGTCGCCGGCCAGGGCCGTCACGGGCGCCGGAGTGGCAGGAGCGCCACCGGCGCCGCCCATGCCGCCTCCGGGACCGCGACCGGCGCTCTCGCCGCCGCGCGCCGTGGCGTTGACCCAGTACATGCCGGCCTCCGGCAGGGTGAAGGTCACCGCGCCGTCAGGGCCGGCCTTGACCTTGATCTCGCCCGGAGCGGCCCGCCAGCGCGCGCCGCCGGGCACGAAGGTGACCTCAAGGCCAGCGGCGGGCTTGCCGTCGAGCAGGAACTTGAAGGTTGCAGCCTCGCTAGCCACAATGTCGGTCGGGTGGGTCACCGGCACCAGTTCCAGGCCCTTGCCGGTGGGCTTGAAGACCTCGGTGGTCGGCTTGTCGCGCGTGACATAGGTCTCGTTGCGGTTGCTGCCCTTGATGGTCTTCAGGTCGGCGGCGCCGGCCGGAACGGCCTTGGCGAACTCGTCGGCCGAGCCCCGGAAGCGCTTGATCTCGCCGGTCTCGGTCCAGCTGGCGGTGACGGTGTTGGCGGCCGAGCCGATCTTCCAGGTGCCGGCCTGGTTCAGTTGCACGTCGAAGGTCGAGCGGTACTGGCCGGTCGAGGCGTTCTGCAGCTTCGAGATCGTGCCGTCGGGCGCGGTGACGACCACGCCGTCCACGCGCATTGGGCGGTGGTCCGGATAGAACAGCTCATTGGAGATGGCGGCGTCGACCGTCACCCAGGCGCCGTCACCCGACAGCACGGTGAACGAGGGCAGCAGCCAGCCGCGGTGGGCGTTGGCCGACATCGGCAGGGTCAGGGCGAGGCCGGCTGCGGCGACGGCGAAGAGACGGGTCTTCAGGGACATCGGTTTTCTCGCTTACTTGACCAAGACGGTGACGGCGCCGAGCTCGGCCGAGCCCTTGGCCGAAGCGGGCTTGCCGGGCTGGCCCCAGACGAAGGGCACGCGGACGGCTTCATGGCCGCCGACTTCGCGGGCCGCTTCGACCACCAGGTTGTACTGGCCGGGCTTGAGGGTTTTCAGCGCGCCCTTGGCGCCGCTGAACACCACCTTCTGCGGGCCGGGGGCGCGGGTGGCGCCGCTGACGCCGTCGGCGGGGAACTTCATCTCGCGGCCGGCCTTGCGCCACCACTGGCGCATGTCCTTCAGCCACTTGGTGCCGTGGTCTTCCTTGGAGTCGGGATCGTACCAGACGGCCAGGGTGCCGGCGGCGCTGGCGTCGGGGTTCTCGATCCAGATGGCCACATAGGGCTTGTGGTACTCGGCCACGCTCATGCGGGGGATCTCGACGGTGACGTTGAGATCGGCGGCCATGGCCGGGGCCGCCACGGCGGCGCCGGCGAAGGTCAGGAGGGAGACGGAACGCTTCACGGATTTCACCTCAGAGGTGGACAAAGACAATGACGAGGATGACGGGGGCGGCTAGGCCGGCGGCGACCAGCGGCCAGGTCAGGGGCCGGGCGCGAGCGTGGAACTGCAGCAGGATCAGGCCGGTGACCGTGAACACGATCGTGGCGGCGGCGAAGATGTCAATGAACCATGACCAGGCCTGGCCGGTGTTGCGGCCCTTGTGCAGGTCGTTGAGCAGGGACACCGCGCCGCGCGTAGTCTTTTCATGCTCGACGGCCCCGGTCTGGCGGTCGATCGACAGCCAGGCGTCGCCGCCGGGGCGGGCCAGGGCGACATAGACCTCGGCGTCTGACCACTCGGCCTCGCGGCCGGCGATGTCGGTCCCGACGGCCTTGTCCAGCCAGTGCTGCAGCTTCAGGGGCAGGGGGCGCTTGCCCTCGACCGGACCCTTGGCCAGGTCCGTGATCAGGTCGGCCGGCAGGGTGGCCTTGCGGCTGACCACCTGGGGCTCAGCCTCGATCTGGCCGGCGTGGTTGAGCGTGATGCCGGTGATCGAGAACAGCAGCATGCCGACCAGCGACAGGGCCGCACTGATCCAGTGCCACTGGTGCAACTGCTTGAGCCAGAACGAGCGGCGATGCTGGGCGGTGGCGGCGGACGACACGAGGAGGCGGAGACCTTGAGCGGGAACAGGTCTCGTCCATACTTGAGAACGACTTGCAGTTTCAAGAGGCGATTGGAGGCCGTGGCGAGATTGCAGGTCAGATTATCTTGACGGTGCTCCAATTGACGGAGCGCCGGTCAGGCCGCCCGCTCAGTCCAGCCAAGCGGGGGCGCAAGCCGAAGCGTAAACAAGTGCGCTGTCACCGCAATCCCTTGTCCTCGCCGTTGAATTTGATAGCACTTAGTGCTACATATTGCTCATGACCGAGGCCAAGGATGTCGCGCGGGTCTTCAAGACGGCTTGGTTCACCAAGGCGGCCAAGAAGGCGCTGATCAGGGACAGCGAGCTTTGCGCGGCGGTTGCGGCGGCCATGGCTGGCCAGGCCGATGATTTGGGTGGCGGGGTGTTCAAGAAGCGCCTCGACAAGAACCGTAGCCGCAGCATCATCCTGGCCAAAGGTCGAGGATATTGGGTGTACGCCTATCTGTTCGCGAAGAAGGACAGGGCGAACATCGACGACGACGAATTGAAGGCCTTCCGCAAGCTGGCCGATCTCTACGCCGAGAAGACCGACGTGGAGATCGACAAGGAGTTAGAAGCCAAGGTGATTGTGGAGATCTGTCATGACCAAGCGCAAGTTTAAGAGCGACGCCTTTGAGGCGATCCACGACACCGTCGGCGGGATGTACCGGGCCGGCACGATCGACAAGGCCACGATGCGCGACTTCGACGCTACGTGCCTGACGGTGCCGCCGATGATCGAGCCCGCGCAGATCAAGCAACTCCGCGAGAGCAATCATGTCAGCCAGCCGGTCTTCGCCCGCTATCTCAACACCAGTGAAAGTACGGTGGAGAAGTGGGAGGCCGGTGCCAAGAAGCCTAGCGGTGCCGCGCTCAAGCTGTTGGCGATTGTCCAGAAGCACGGTTTGCAGATCCTGGCCTAACTCGCCCATTGGATTGCGGTGAAGACTACGGGTGAAGACTACGGAAGACTACGGTGACAGTGCACTAATTGACGGAGAGCCGGTCGGGCCGCTCGCTGAGTCCCGCCAGGCGGGGGCGCAAGCCGAAGTGTAATTGAGTGCACTGTCACCGTAATCCTGTCACCGTTATCCCCACCGTTATCCCGCGGCATCCGACCGTTCGCCGCTTGGACCTGTCTTGTAACCCTCCGATTTCCTGTTAGCTTTTCCAGACTGACAGGATTGGGCGCTTGTCTTGGGTGGCTGAGAAAATGCGATCAGATGTGCAGGGCCTTGGGCTCGCCGCGTGGCTTTCCAGCCTTGGATTACGGTGACAGTGCACTAAATTTACGGATTACGGTGACAGTGCACTAAATTTACGCCAAGCTCGACTACGATTACGGTGACAGTGCACTAAATTGACGCCAAGCTCGCCCCATGCGAGCCTCGCTCATGGCCCGGCTCGCCCGCACGGTTTTTGAAGGCGTTCCCCACCATGTCACGCAGCGTGGCAATGGTCGGGCGCAGACGTTCTTCAGCGAGGCAGACTACCAGCTCTACCGCGACCTGCTCGCCGAAAACGCCGCCAAGGCGAATGTCGAGGTCTGGGGCTGGGTCCTGATGCCCAACCACGTCCACCTGATCCTGGTCCCCTCCGACCCCGACGGCCTGCGTCGCTGCCTGGCCCCGACCCATCGCCGCTATGCCGGCGTCATCCATGCGCGCGAAAAACGCACCGGCCATTTCTGGCAGGGCCGTTTCGGCTGTGTGGCGATGGACGAGGCGCATCTGGGCGCGGCCCTGCGCTATGTGGTGCTCAACCCCGTGCGGGCGCGGCTGGTCGAACGCGCCGCGGATTGGCCCTGGTCGAGCCTGCACGCTTGCCTTGACCCCGCCCAGGGCGACGGCCTGACCCGCACCGAGCCGGTGCTGTCGCGCTATCCCGACTTCGCCGCGATGATCGCTGACGGCGAGGACGAGGCGCTGTCCATGGCCCTGCGTCGCGCCGAGACCATCGGCCGGCCGGTGGGTGAGGCGGGGTTCCTGGAGGACCTGGAGCGCCGGTCAGGCCGCTCGCTCAGCCCCGCCAAGCGGGGGCCACGGCCGAAACGGGGGTTAAGTGCACTGTCACCGTAATCCGCGTCGCTGCCTGGCGCCGACCCATCGCCGCTATGCCGGCGTCATCCATGGGCGGGAGAAGCGCACCGGCCATTTCTGGCAGGGCCGTTTCGGCTGTGT
>JANOSS010000119.1:0-6686 GCA_031415995.1 Caulobacter sp.
GGCGTGGGGGTGGGCCTTTTCTACTTTCTTGGGGCGGCGGCGCTGGTCGTCTTGTCCCTGCAGCTCCACTTCGTCGTGATTTTCGGCGGGTATGACCTCGGCGAGGCGCTCGAGGCCGACCCCACGGTCCGTGCCCACGCAGCGGTGGACATTGTAGGTCATCAGGCGAAGCTTCATCCGTCGAAGAGATCGCCTGAGACCCTCGGAGGTTCCCTCGCCGATGTCTCATTCGTGCCGGGCTCGACCCGGCTGAGCATGAACAGGCAGCTTTCCGCCCGCCAGTTTTCGAGCGGGCTGGCCGGATCGATCGCTCGGGCAGGGCCCGAACCGGCAAAGGCCGCGCAGGCGTCGACCCGCACGTTCAGGTCGTCGGTCAGGGCCAGGAAGTCGACCAGGGTGCACAGGTGGATATTGGGTGTCGACCACCAGGGCATCGGCAGGGCCTTGGTCTCCGGCATCCGGCCTTGGCTCAGCAGCGACCAGCGCACCCGCCAGTGGCCGAAATTGGGGAACGAGACGATGGCACGGTCGGCGATGCGCAACAGCTCGGCCAGCACGTGGCGCGGCTGGCGCGTGGCCTGCAGGGTCTGGGACAGGATCGCGTAGTCGAAGGTCTTGTCGGGGAAGTGGTCCAGGTCCTGGTCGGCGTCGCCCTGCACCACCGATAGCCCCCGCGCCATGCAGGCGGCCACGCCGCTGGCGCTGATCTCCAGGCCCCGGCCGTCGACCTGCTTTTCGTGGGCCAGCAGATCCAGCAGCGCGCCCTCCTCGCAGCCGACGTCGAGCACGCGTGAGCCGGGACGGACGAGGCGCAGGATCTCGCGGAAGTCTTCGCGGGTGGTGGTCATGCTCACGCCAGCCCCCGCTCACGCTCGACCGAGCCCAGGAACCCCGTCAAGGCTGCGTCCATCACCGGCTCGTCCAGCAGGAAGGCGTCATGACCCTTGTCGCTCTCGATCTCGACGAAGGCCACGCGGCAGCCGGCCGCCGTCAGGGCCCGGACGATGTGGCGGTTCTCGGTGGTGGGATACAGCCAGTCGCTGGTGAAGCTCAGCACGCAGAACCGCATGTGCCGGGCCCGGGTGAAGGCGCTGGCCAGCACCCCGCCATGGCTGGCGGCGATGTCGAAATAGTCCATGGCCCGGGTGATGTAGAGATAGCTGTTGGCGTCGAAGCGGTCGACGAAGCTGGCCCCCTGGTGACGCAGATAGCTTTCGACCTGGAAATCGGCGTCGAAGCCCCACGACAACCCGTCGCGCTGCAGTTCGCGGCCGAACTTCCGCTGCAGGGCCGGCTCGGACAGATAGGTGATGTGGGCGGCCATTCGCGCCACGGCCAGGCCCTTTTCGGGCCGCGTTCCGTGGTCGGCATAGGCCCCGCCGCGCCAGTCGGGGTCGGCCATGATCGCCTGACGGCCGACCTCGTGGAAGGCGATGTTCTGGGCCGAATGGCGCGAGGCCGAGGCGATGATCACCGCGCTGGCCAGCCGCTCGGGATAGTCGACCGCCCACTGCTGCACCTGCATGCCGCCCATCGAGCCGCCGACCACGGCGAACAGGGTGTCGACACCCAGCGCCGTCACCAGCATCGCCTGAGCCCGAACCATGTCGCTGATGGTGATCATCGGGAACGACAAGCCCCAGGGCTTGCCGGTCGCCGGATGGATGGAGGCAGGACCCGTCGAGCCCATGCAGCCGCCGATGACGTTCGAGCAAATGATGAAGTGGCGCGCCGGGTCCAGCGGCTTGCCCGGTCCCACCAGTCGCAGCCACCAGCCGGGCTTGCCCGTGGTCGGGTGCGGCGAGGCCACATGCTGGTCGCCGGTCAGGGCGTGACAGATCAGGACGGCGTTGGAGCGGTCGGCATTGAGGGTGCCATAGGTCTGGTAGGCGACCTCCAGCCCCTCGATGACGCCACCCGAATCGAGGCGCAGGGGCGCGCTGGTCGGGAACCGCCAGGTTCCGCCATCGGACAGCGCGGAGGGGGCCAGATCCAGGTCAGCCATGACCGCCTTGGACCGCTTGACGAAGAAGGTGTCAACCGCCCGCTTCCGGCGGGCCCCGGCTGAGGCTATGGAGGGCGCATGGACCGTCTGATCCTCATGCGCCACGGCCAGGCCGAACGGCAGGCCGCGACCGGCGGCGACTTCGAGCGTGGCTTGACCCCGAAAGGGCGAGAGGACGCGACTCTGATGGGCCAATTGCTGGCCCGCAGCGGCGCGACGCCCGATCTGGTGCTGGTCTCCAGCGCCCGCCGGACCCGCGAGACCTTCGCAGCTGTCTCGGCCGCCTTTCCCACGGCCCGGGTCGAGTTCCGCCGCGACCTCTATCACGCCGAACCCGAAGAGGTGGTCACAGCCCTGGAGGACGAAGGCGACGCGGCCAGCGTGGTCATGGTCATCGGCCACAATCCGGGCCTGCACGAACTGGCCCTGCGCCTGGTCTTGCAGGGCGGAGCCGAGCCCGTGGCGCTGAACAAGGTCCGCGGTCGCTTTCCTACCGCCACCACGGCGGTCTTCGCCTTTGGCTCGGGTGGTCCGCCCGTGCTGGAGCATCTTTTCTACGCGTCCGAACATGGCGGAACAGGCGGCGAATGACCCTGATCTACAAGATCCTCTCCCGCGCCGAGTGGGAGGCCGCCGAGGCTGCCGGCGAGTTCAAGGGCTCAGCGGTTGATCACGCCGACGGCTTCATCCACCTGTCGGGCGCCGACCAGGCCCAGGAGACGGCGGCCAAGTATTTTGTCGGCCAGGCAGACCTGGTGCTGCTGGGCGTCGAGGCCGAGGCCCTGGGCGAGGCCCTGAAATGGGAGGCCTCTCGCGGCGGGGCGCTTTTCCCGCATCTCTATCGTCCCCTGCTGGCCGGTGAAGTCGTCACGCAGCAGTCGCTGGAACTGGATGACGACGGCGTACCCCTGCTGGGCGTCTTGTCCGCATGAGCCTGCACGACCTCGCCGCCCGCGCGCTGCACGCCTTCGACCCCGAAGACGCCCATGGCCTGGCCATCCGCGGCTTGAAGGCCGGGCTTGGCCCTCGCGACGGCGGGCCGGATGATCCGATGCTGTCGATCTCCCTGGCCGGCATGCACCTGAGCAGCTGCGTGGGCCTGGCCGCCGGCTTCGACAAGAACGCCGAGGTGCCCGACGCCATGCTGGCCGCCGGCTTCGGCTTTGTGGAGGCGGGGACGGTCACGCCTCTTCCCCAGGCCGGCAATCCGCGTCCGCGCCTGTTTCGCCTGACGGAGGATCAGGCGGTGATCAACCGCATGGGCTTCAACAATGAGGGCCTGGAGGCCTTCGCCGATCGCCTGTCCCGGCGTGCCGGCCGTTCTGGCGTCGTGGGCGCCAATATCGGGGCCAACAAGGACGCGACCGACCGGATCGAGGACTATGTCACCGGCCTGACCCGGCTGTGGGGACTGTCCGACTATTTCACCGCCAACATCTCTTCGCCCAACACGCCGGGCCTGCGCGCCCTGCAGACCAAGGCGGCTCTGGAAGAGTTGCTGGGCCGCCTGGCGCAAACCCGGGCCATGCTGAAGGCCGGCTCGACCAGCGACTATCCGATCTTCCTCAAGGTCGCCCCCGATCTTGAGGACGGCGAGGTCGAGGCCATTGTCGAGACCGTCGTGGCCAATGGCCTGGACGGCATCATCGTCAGCAACACCACGATCGCCCGCCCCGCGACGCTGCAGTCGGCCGGCAAGGCCGAAACCGGCGGCCTGTCGGGCGCGCCGCTGCTGGAGCCGTCCACGGCGGTGCTGAGACGCTTCCACGTCGCCGCCGCAGGCCGAACGGCGCTGATCGGGGCCGGCGGCGTCGCCGACGGGGCCGGGGCCTATGCCAAGATCCGGGCCGGCGCCCGCGCGGTGCAGCTCTATTCCGCCCTCGTCTATGGCGGTCCCGGCCTGGTGGTCCGCATCAAGCGCGACCTGGCCAGGCGGCTGCGCGCCGATGGCTTCGCCACCGTCGAGGACGCGGTCGGCGCCGCATGACCGTTGAGCGGGCGTTGCTGCTGCTGCGACGATTCGGGCCCGTGGTGGCGCTGGTCGCCCTGTTCGTCTGGGCGCTGGTCAGCGGTCTGGCCGGGCATATCTCGCTGGAAGACCTCCGGATCCAGGCCCAGGCCCTGCAGGCCTTTGTCCGTGAACACCCGGTGCTGAGCATCGCGGCCTATATCGGCGTCTATGTCGCCACCGTTTCGATTTCCCTGCCCGGCGCGCTGATCCTGTCGCTGTCCGGCGGCTTTCTGTTTGGCCCGGTGCTGGGCGGGGCGGTCGCCGTCACCGGGGCCACCGGCGGCTCGACGGTGGTCTATCTGGTCTCCCGCACGGCCTTCGCCGACTTCCTGCGTCGCTGGAAAAACCCCCTGCTGTTGAAGATCGAGGACGGATTTCGCGACAACGCCTTCTCCTACCTGCTGACCTTGCGGCTGATCCCTGCCTTCCCGCTGCTGCTGGTCAATGTCGCCTCGGGCCTGATGGGCGTGCCGTTGCGCACCTTTCTGGTCGCCTCGTTCCTGGGGATGGTCCCCAGCTCCTTCGTCTATGCCGGGATCGGGGCCGGACTGGGCCATGTGTTCGCCGAGGGTCACCCCGTGGCGCTGCACACCCTGCTGTCGCCGAGGATCTATTTGCCCATCATCGGCATGGGCGTGCTGGCGTTTCTGCCGCCGCTGTGGCGCCATTGGCGACGCGGGCGCGTTGCTCCCGCGCCCGACGTGAAGTAACTCAGGGTCATGACCGAGACGGTCTCGCCGCCGGATAACCCGACCCCGCCCGCCGCGCGACGCTTTCCGTGGCCGCGCGGCCTGTCAGCGCGCCTGCTGCTGTTCACCGTCTTCGTCGTCACCCTGGCCGGCCTGATGATCCTGCCGCCCACCCTGGCGGCCTATGAGGAGCAGTGGCTGCTGGACCGCGTGCGGGCCGGCGAACTGGCCTCGACGATCGCCGAGAACGATCCCGAACTGCGGGTCAGCGATTCGGTCGCCGGCCAGCTGTTCGACCAGGCGGGCGCCGTGACAGTCGCCGTGCAGGTCGACGGCGCCCGGCGCCTGGTGCTGCCGCCCAAGGTTCCGATGCAGACCCCCTATCTGGTCGATCTGCGCAGTCAGAACCCGGGCTCGTGGCTGGCTGCGCCGTTCTTCACCCTGACCAGCCCGCCCGGCAGCATGGTCCGCGTCATGGCCGAGCCCCGGTTCCGCAAGGCCGAATTTGTCGAGGTGGTGCTGCCCGACGCCCCGCTGAAGGCCCAGCTGGTCGCCTATTTCTGGCGTCTGGCGGCGATCACGGTGTTCGTCGCCGGTCTGGCCGGCTTCTTCGTCTATCTGTTCCTCAACATCTTCCTGGTGCGGCCCATGCAGCGGATCACCCGCGCCATGGAGCAGTTCCGCGCCGATCCCAATGATCCGGAAGCTCGCATCCTGGTCTCCAAGCGCCGCGACGAGATCGGCCGCGCCGAGCTGGAACTGGACCGCATGCAGACCGACCTGCTGACCGCCCTGGCGTCCAAGGCGCGCCTCGCGGCCCTGGGTGAGGCGGTGGCCAAGATCAATCACGACCTGCGCAACATGCTGACCAGCGCCCAGATGGCCTCCGACCGTCTGGCCGCCCTGGGCGATCCCAAGGTGGCCCAGGCCCTGCCGCGTCTCGAAAGGGCTTTGGACCGCGCCATCACCCTGGCTACCGACGTCATGACCTATGGCAAGTCCAAGGAGCCCGCGCCGGTGGCGCGGCCCACGCCCCTGCGCGCCGCCCTCGACAACGCCGCCGAGGACTCCGGCCTGGCGCCCGGCGGCGTCGCCCTGGAAACCGTCATCGACCCGCGCGACCTGGTGCTGGCCGATCCCGACCAGTTGCATCGCATCCTGACCAACCTGCTGCGCAACGCCCGCGAAGCCATTGAGGGCGCGCCCGATCGTGGCCGCAAGGGCCGGGTGTTCGTCGAACTGCATCGCGGCGAGGGCCTGTCCATCCTGCGCCTCTCCGACGATGGCCCCGGCGTGCCCCAACGCGCCCAGAACAATCTCTTCCAGCCCTTCGTCGGCTCGGTGCGGCGCGGCGGCACCGGCCTTGGCCTGGCCATCGCCCGCGAGCTGGCCCAGGGCCACGGCGGCGACCTGGTGCTGGTCGAGACGGGGCCGGGGGGGTCTGTGTTCGATCTCAGTCTGGCGGGGGTTCCTGAGCCGCTGGCGGAGGCGGCTGTGGTGGTCTCGGCGCCGGGTGATGGGGCTCTGGGCTAGGTCCTAACGCTGGATTGCGGCGCGTAAGCGGACCGATTGAAGGTCTGTTTGGGGGGGTTATCGGGCATCACTTCCCTTCTCCCCTTGCGGGAGAAGGTGTCAGCGAAGCTGACGGATGAGGGGTTGAAAACCTTATCGAAAAGGCCCGCGCGACCCCTCACCCGACCCGCTTCGCGGGCCCGCAAGGGGAGAGGGCAAGGTCTGATCAGGGTCGAGAGCACCCTTGCCAGACCAGCGATCGTCTCGCCGTGAGATTTAAGGATGGCTCCCTTCGGCGCGAAGGCGGGCGGTGGTTCTCCGGCCGACGCCTGCGCAACCGGATAGATGCCTGACAGTTAGTCCGATTACATTCCTGACGGTTTTGGGGCTGGGTTGTTGGTGGCTACGGGCCTGGGCGGCCGCCCAGGCCCGTAGCGGCTGATCTTCTGTGTCTTGCGATCGATAAGCA
>JANOSS010000120.1:0-2193 GCA_031415995.1 Caulobacter sp.
CGCCAAGCTGGTCGGCGCCAATCTCAAGAACGCCAGCCTGCGCGGTGCGGTGATCGATGATGTCGATGTGCGCGGCGCCAATCTGGAGAGCGCCGACTTCAGCGATGCGGTCCTGACGCGCGTGGATCTGGCTCAGGCCCGGACAATGGGTGCGGTCATGGACCGCTGCCTGTGTGATCCGGGCGCGGAGGCCGCCGCACGCGCGGCCCTTATCTTCGTCAAGCTGGCGGCGCATCGCGAGTGGGTGACCAGCGGCGGCAAGTCGGGCGAACCCGCCGTGCTGGACGGCGAGGACCTGCGCCCTATAGCCGACATGGCGGGCGCATTCCTGACGGCGGTCAGCGCCAGGAATGCGTGTTTGGCCGGAATGGATTTGCGCCGGATTTCGCTGCAGGGGGCGTTGCTGGACGGCACCGACCTGCGCGGTGCCATCCTGCGCGAAGCCGACCTGCGCGGTGCCAGTCTAGCGGGCGCGAACCTCAAACAGGCCAATCTGCGCGGGGCGCTGCTGAGTGCGCTACCCTTCAAGGTCGATCGCGAAAAGCCTACCCAACTGGCCAAGGCCAGTTTGCGCTATGCCGATCTTCGCGAGGCCGATCTGGGCGACACGGATCTGTCCGACACCGATCTGCATGGCGCCAGGCGCTCGGCGGCCGAGGTTGCGACAGATCATGCGGACGACGACGGCACCTTCATGCTGGACATGTAGTCAGACGCCGCGTCGCCACGCCTGACGCAAGGCAGCCCGATGGTCGGGCGCTGCGATCTCGATCAAGGCCATGGCGCGCGCCTCTCCCTGCAGCGGTCGCAGATCGACCGCGCCGTGTTCGGTGGCCACGATCCCGACCGCTGCGGCGGGCAGGGTCGGCGGAACGTCCAGGCGTGGAACAATCCGGCTGATCACGCCGCGTTTGGCCGTAGAGCCCAGCGCGATGATCGGCAGTCCGCCGGGGGATCGACGCGCGCCGCCGATGAAGTCGGGCAGGCCGCCGGGACCCGAGATCGCCTCGCCATCCACCCATTCGGCGTTCACCTGGCCCAGCAGATCGACCTCGATGGCTGAATTGACGGCGACGAAGGTTGCGATCATGGCCAGGCGGGCGACGTCATGGGTCTCCAGCGCTGGGGCCATGACGACGCCCGGGAGATCGGCGGCCTCGGCGTAGAAGGCGCGCGATCCCAGCAGGCTGCCCGTGGTCACCCGTGCAAAGACGCCCTGGCGGATCAGCGCGGCGACCGGATCGCAGATCATCCCGCTGTGCAGCGCCAGACCCTCCTTTCCGGTGAGCCCCGCCCAAAGCGCGTCGCCCAGTCGGCCGATGCCGGCTTGCACGGTCGCGCCGTTGGGGATCAGCGCGACGACATGCTCAATGATCAATGTCTCGACAGTCCCCGGCGCCCGGACGGCATATTCCACCAGCGGGGTGTCGAGTTCGACGAGCTCGTCGAAGATGCTGACGTGAGCTGTTGGTGATCCTGGCAGCCGGGGCAGGGACGCGTTGATCACCCCGATCTTGATCGCGCATCGCTCCAGCGCCGAAGGGGAAAAATCTGTGGTCGGGCCGAACGAACAGAAACCTTCGGCGTCTGGCGGCGTGACCATGAACAGTCCCGCCGCATAGTGCGCCGCCGCCACCCTTCTGGCGAAGCCATGATAGGTCGTCGGCAGGCGCTCGAACCGTCCCGTTGCGGCGATGGATCGCCAGGCAGGCGACATGAACGGCCCGGCCATGCGGGCGTCTGGTCCCAGGCTGCTCCAGTCGAACCTGTTGACGCCGGGAATGAAACCACCCTCGAAGGTCGCAGAAATCAGCGGCTCCAGCTGCCGTGACAGCGGCGCGGCGGCGAAGGGCTCGGCGGCCGAGGCGCTGACAAAGACGCGGGTCATGCTGGGGTTCCGCCGGCCGCCGACTGGTCGCGAGCGGTGCCGATATAGCCCAGCTTAGCGGCCTGACCATAGAGACTGCAACGCGATCCAGCCCAGACATCATCGACGGGTTGGTTCTTGGCCTTTGACAGGCGTGGGAGAAAAACTTCGTTGAGCCTGAAGTCCCCACGCGTAGGGTAGGGTCAACAAGGCCGCTCGCGCGGACGAGCGGCGCCTAATGGGAGGACGTCATGAACGCCCACGCGCCTATCGTCGCCGATGAAGTCCCCGACTATGCGGGTCTGACCGTCACGCCCGTCAGCACG
>JANOSS010000121.1:0-23863 GCA_031415995.1 Caulobacter sp.
GTTTCCAGAACAAACTCCAACCCAATCAACCATTTGTAAAAAACTTGATCGCGCCTGTCAGACGCACTGAAACCGCCCGCATAATCAATCTCACCTGACAGCACGGGAAGGGCGCACGTACGGCGACCGTTGCGGCTGTCAGGGGTGGTCGAGCGGGAAGTGTCCGCCGTGGTCTTCAATGACAACCCTTGTGACGGACCGGACGGGCTGCCTGAAACATCGGCACGAAAACCCGGCGGCTTGGGATCGGCAGGCGCAACAGGCATGGGCTGAAATCGCCCATGCGGTCTGGACGGGGCCGCTAACCCCTCCACCCGCCGGAGGCCGAATGTCGAGAGCGGGTTAAAACCCCGCGCCTCGAAGGCTTCTGGAAGACGATCACGCGGAGCGTCTGTCTTCGTCGAAACGGTATTCATCTACAAACTCATCCGGGCGAGGCCCGGACGCTCCGCAGCCCTTCCCACACCATCGGCGGTTTTCCGCGCGAGGCGGCGAAGTCGCGCCCGTGGAGCCCCGCCCAGATTGCCGCCGCGCCGCCTTCGCGTTACGGATGGAACGCACGAGGACAATCACGGTGTCGAGACCCAAGGGCTCCCTGGCCGCCGATCACGAGACCAAGCGGCGTGATCTGCTGACCAAGATGACCACGCGCCTGATGCATCGGCAGGCGGCGCGTCCCAGCCTGCGCGATCTGGCCGGGGCCGCCGAGGTCAGCGTTCCGACCCTGCGGCACTATTTCGGCGGCCGACAGGCGGTGGTCGACGCGGTGCTGGCCGACTGCCTGCGGGTGGGCCGCGACGGCCTCGACGCCCAGCGCAGCTCCGACCGGCCGTTCGCCGAGTCGATCCAGGGCTATGCCGAGGCCCTGATCCGGGCCCTGCAGGCCCCGCGCCCGGTCAAGCTGGGCGACATCTTCGCCGTCAGCCTGGCCGAAGGGTTCCTGGACCCGCAGATCGGCGCCTCGGCCCTGAACCATATTGTCGAGCCGACCCTGCAGGTGCTGGAAGCTCGGCTGGAAGAACACATGCTGCGCGGCGAGATGATCCAGGCCGACGCCCGCGCGGCCGGCCTGATGCTGCTGTCGCCGCTGCTGGTGGCCTGCCTGCACCAGGATCAGCTGAACGGAACCCATGTGCGACCCTTGTCGACGCAGGATCTGGCCCGGTCGGTCAGCGAGGCCTTCGTGCGGGCCTATGCCGTTCGCGGTCCGGCCTGACGGTCAATCGGAGCGTCCGCCAACTCTTCGCTTTTCTATATCTCAAGTGAGATATAGAATCCCGCTCGTGGGTTTGGTGATCGGCGCGGAGAGAACGGCATGGCGAGCAAGATTCACGGCAAGTCCTCTCTCGCCTGCCACGAGCTCCATCCCCATCCCCATGCCCATAGCCCGTCGCGTCCCAGCCAGGCCGAGGCCGAGGCGGCTGTGCGCGTGCTGATCGAATGGGCGGGCGACGATCCGTCGCGCGAGGGCCTGCTGGACACCCCGGCCCGGGTGGCGCGTTCCTATGGCGAGCTGTTCAGCGGCTATGGCGAGGATCCGCGCAGCCATCTGGAGCGCACCTTCGAGGAGGTCGGCGGCTATGAGGACCTGATCGTGCTGTCCAATATCCGGGTTGTCAGCTTCTGCGAGCACCACATGCTGCCGGTGATCGGCCGGGCCCATGTGGGCTATCTGCCGCGCAACCGGGTGGTGGGCATTTCCAAGCTGGCCCGGGTGGTGCGCGGCTTCGCCAAGCGACTGCAGATCCAGGAAAAGCTGACCGCCGATATCGCCCAGACCATCCAGGATGTGCTCGATCCCCTGGGCGTCGGCGTGGTCATCGAGGCCGAGCACAGCTGCATGACCCTGCGCGGCGTCGATACGGCCGGCTCGATGCTGTCGACCAGCCGCCTGCTGGGCGTGATCCGCGACGACGGCCGCACGCGGGACGAGTTCCTGCGCATGGTCCGGCAGGCCTGAGACCGATGACCGCCCCGCCCCTCGCCTCGCCGCCCTTCGCTTCGCCGCCCTTCGCTTCGACGACGCCGGCGGTGACGGTCTGGTTCGACGGCGACTGCCCGCTGTGCGTCCGCGAGATCGCCCTGATGCGGCGGCTGGATCGCCGGGGCGCCATCGACTTTGTCGATGTGGCCGGCGACGGCAGCTGTCCGACCGACCGGGCGGAGCTGCTGGCCCGCTTTCACGCCCAGGAGGCCGGCGGGCCGATGGTCTCGGGCGCCGCAGCCTTCGCCGCCCTGTGGCGGGCCATTCCCGTGCTGGCGCCCTTTGGCCGGATGGCGCGCAACCCCGTGCTGCTGTGGGGGCTGGAGCGGGTCTATCGCGGCTTCCTGCGGCTGCGGCCCCGGCTGCAGGCGCTGGTTCGCCGCCTTGAGAAAACGCCGCGCGGAGGTCGTGCGTGACCGCCGCTCCCGGAACCCCGCGCGTGGTGCTGATCTATGGCCTGCTGGGTCTGACCCCCTTTTTTGCGCCGCCCCTGCTCGGCGGCCTGTTTCCCGATCACGCCGCCCTCGCATCCCGCGCCCTGGCCCTGTACGGCGGCCTGATCCTGTCCTTTCTGGGCGGAGCGCGCTGGGCGCTGGCGGTTGGCCAGGACCGGGTCGACGCGCGGATCGTGTCGCTGGCCATGATCCCGACCCTGGTCGCCCTGGCTGTGTTGCTGCTGCCCGCCGATCTGCGGGCCGCGCAGCTGGCGGTTCTGGCCCTGGCCCTGCTGATCCACGGGGCCTGGGATGTCTGGTCCAGCGGCCTGCCGGACTGGTATCCGCGCCTGAGGCTGGTCTTGACCCTGGGCGGCACGGCCGGCCTGTCGGCCGGCGCCCTGGTGCTGCATGGCTGACGCGGCTTCGACACCGGCCCGGCTGGCCGTCGTGGTGGGCGGCGCGGGCGGCGTCGGCTGGGCCCTGGTCTGCGCCCTGGCCGCCAATCTGGCCTATGACCGGATCATCGTCCTGTCGCGGCGCTTTCCGGCGGCGTGGCCGGCGAACGACCTTCAGGACAGGCTGGTCTGGATTGCGGCTGATATTCTCGACGAAGACAGCCTGGCGGCAGCGGCCGTTCGCATCGCCGCCCTGGGGGCGCCGACCCTGATCCTGATCGCCACCGGCATTCTGCACGGCGAGGGTCTGGCACCGGAAAAGACCATGCGGACCCTCAACGTCGAGGCCCTGTCGCGGGTGTTTCTGGTCAATGCCGTGGGCCCGGCCCTGGTCGCCAAACACCTGCTGCCGTTGACCCCGCGCGACCAGCCCAGCGTTCTGGCCGCCCTGTCGGCCCGGGTGGGCAGTATCGGCGACAACCAGCTGGGCGGCTGGTACGGCTATCGGGCCTCCAAGGCGGCGCTGAACATGCTGATCCGCACCCTGGCGATCGAGCACCGGCGCACCCGGCCGCTGGGCATCTGCGTGGCGCTGCACCCCGGCACGGTCGACACGACCCTCAGTGCGCCTTTCCAGACAGCCGTGCCCGACGGTCGGCTGTTCACGGCCGAGCAGTCGGCCGCTGCCCTGCTGGCGGTGGTCGAGAGCCTGGGTCCGCAGGCCAATGGCGGCTTCTACGCCTGGGACGGGGCGCCCATTCCATGGTGAGCCAGATTCGCACGGCCGTGATCGGCGCCGGCCTGGCCGGCCTGACCTGCGCCACCGCCCTGCAGGCGGCTGGCCACAGCGTGCTGGTGCTGGACAAGTCGCGCGGCCCCGGTGGCCGGATGTCCACCCGCCGCCAGGCCCTGGGCGATGGCGAGGCCGCCTTTGACCACGGCGCGCCGGCCTTTACGGTCCTGGAGGCCGACTTTCAGGCTCAGGTGCAGTTCTGGAGCCTGCAGGGTCTGGCCGCGCCCTGGCCTGCCGCAGGACCCGGACAGTTTGTCGGGGTCCCCGCGATGAACGCGCCGCTGAAGGCCATGGCGGCCGATCTGGACACCCGCTGGAGCCAGACGATCAGCGGGCTTTCGCGCGACGCCGCCGGCTGGCGGCTGGCCGGGACGACGCAGGACGAGGGGCCGTTTGACCGCCTCGTCGTGGCCATACCCGCCGAACAGGCCGCTGTTCTGCTGGCTCTGGTCCAGCCACAATTCGCCGCCCTGGCCCGCGCCGTTCGCTCTGCGCCGTGCTGGACCCTGATGGCGGTGTTCGATCAGCCCGTGCGAAGCGCTGAGGCGGTTCTGGCCGGCGGTGAGGTCGTGGCCTTCGCCAGCCGCGAGGCCAGCAAGCCAGGGCGCGCAGCGACCGAGGCCTGGGTGATCCACGCCACCCCCGACTGGTCGCGCGACCATCTGGAACTGACCGCCGATCAGGCCGCACCCCGGCTGCTGGCGGGCTTTGAGGCCCTGCTGGGATCGTCTGCGCCCCTCGCCGTTTCGGCGGTCGCCCATCGCTGGCGCTACGCCCGGCCCCTGGCCGCGCCGCGTTCGGCCCTGTGGGACGCAGCAAGCCGCCTGGGCGTCTGCGGTGACTGGCTGGGCGGCGGCTCGGTCGAGGGTGCCTGGCGATCGGGCTTCGAGCTGGCCGCTGTGCTGTTGCCTTGACGCCGTTGGCGCCAACGCCCAGAAGCCGGGCGTGACCGAGACCGCACCCCCCGCCGCCGCCCCGAAAAAAGCCCCCGGCATGATCCGGTCGTCGGCGATCTATTCGGGCCTGACCCTGGTCAGCCGGCTGATGGGCTTCGTGCGCGATCTGGTGATGTCCTACTTCCTGGGGGCCAGCGCCAATTTCGCCGCCGACGCCTTCAACACCGCCCAGATGTTCCCAAACCTGTTCCGGCGGATCTTCGCCGAGGGGGCCTTTGCGGCGGCCTTCGTGCCGGCCTATTCCAAGACCCTCGACCGCGACGGCGCCGAGGTGGCCGACAAGCTGGCCGCCGACGCCATGGCCACCATCGCCGCCTTCACCGTCGGCCTGACCCTGATCTCGCAGGCCGCCATGCCGTGGCTGATGATGGTCATCAGCCCGGGCTTCGGTTTCGGCACCGACAAGTACAAGCTGGCCGTGATCCTGACCCAGATCACCATGCCCTATCTGCCCTGCATGGCGATCGTGGCCCTGCTGTCGGGGGTGCTGAACGCCCGGGGCAAGTTCATCGTCTCGGCCGCCGCGCCGATCCTGCTCAACCTTGTGACCCTGATCGCGGTGATCCCGACCAAGACCGCCCATCAGGCGGCCACGGCGGCCTCGTGGGGCATTCTGGCGGCCGGGGTGTGCCAGGTGCTGCTGCTGGTCTGGGCGGTGCGCAAGGCCGGGGCGACGATCCGCTGGCGGCTGCCGCGCCTGACGCCGGAGATCAAGGGGCTGATCGCCCTGGCCATACCGGGTGCCATCGCCGCCAGCGCCAGCCAGATCAACATCACCATCTCGGGCGTGCTGGCCAGCCATGTGAACGGCGCGCGGACCTGGCTGGCCTATGCCGACCGCCTCTACCAGCTGCCACTGGGCCTGGTGGGCGTGGCCATCGGGGTGGCCCTGCTGCCGCGCCTGTCGCGGGCCGTGGTCGCCGAGGATCGCCGCGAGGCCCAGACCGCCATGGACCAGGCCATCGTCTTCGCCCTGGCCCTGACCCTGCCGGCCGCCGTGGCGCTGTTCAGCATTCCGTTCTTCCTGATCGACGGTTTGTTCACGCGGGGCGAGTTCACGGTGTTTGATGCCCGCCAGACCGCCAACGCCCTGCTGCACTATGGCTGGGGCACCCCGGCCTTTGTGCTGGCCCGCATCCTGTCGCCGGCCTTCTTTGCCCGGGGCGACACCAAGAGCCCGATGCGCTTTGCCCTGATTTCGGTGGCCGTCAATATCGGTCTGGGCCTGGCCCTGTTCCCGTTCATGGGCGTACCGGGCCTGGCCGCTGCAACCAGCGCCGCCTCGTGGATCAATGTGCTGCAGATGGTGCTGACCTTAGGCAAGCGCGGCGACTACACCCCCAGCGCCATGGCCTGGGGCAAGATCATCCGGGTGCTGGCGGCCAGCGTCGCCCTGGGCATGATCCTGGCGGCGATGTCGCACTGGCGCGCCGCGATCGAGGCGCCGATCCTGGCCATAGGTCTGGGCTCGGCCAAGGAGCTGGCCATCCTGGCGACCTGCGCCCTGGCGGCGGGGCTCTATCCGCTGCTGCTGCTGCTGTCGGGCGGGGTGACGATCGCCGAGGCGAAGACCGTGCTGCGGCGCGGGGCCGGGCGCTGAGCCGGCTTGCCCTGCGGTGCGCGGAGCGGTAACCAGCGCTCATGGCTTTGATCGGTCCCTTCGCGTCGCGATGGCGCGGCTCCCGCTGACCCTGATCGCCGCATCTTCGGATGCGGTTGGCGCCCTCGCGCTCGCCACCTCAAATCTACGTATTCAAGGCTGAAGCCATGACCGACCAATCCGATGCCGCTCCTGCTGGCGCTCCCGCCGCCGCCTATGCGGGCCCGGCCCGGGTGCTCTCCGGCGTGCAGCCCTCCGGGGCCCTGCACCTGGGCAACTATCTGGGCGCCCTGGTGAAGTTCGCCCGCCTGCAGCACGAGATCGATACCTTCATCTTCGTGGCCGACCTGCACGCCATCACGGTGTGGCAAGACCCCGCGCTCTTGGCCCAGCAGACCCGCGAGATCGCCGCCGCCTATCTGGCTGCCGGCCTCGATCCGGCCAAGGCCACCATCTTCCCGCAATCGGCCGTGCCCGAGCATGCTGAACTGGCCTGGATCTTCCAGTGCGTCGCCCGCCTCGGCTGGCTGGACCGCATGACCCAGTTCAAGGAAAAGAGCGGCAAGAACAAGGAGCGCTCGAGCGTGGGTCTCTACACCTATCCGGTGCTGCAGGCCGCCGACATCCTGATCTACAAGGCGACCCACGTGCCGGTCGGCGAGGACCAGAAGCAGCATCTGGAACTGACCCGCGACATCGCCGCCAAGTTCAACCACGATTTCGGTATTCCGGCCGGCGCGCCCAACTTCTTCCCGCAGCCCGATCCCCTGATCCAGGGCCCCGGCGCGCGGATCATGAGCCTGCGCGACGGCTCGGCCAAGATGAGCAAGTCCGATCCGTCGGACTACAGCCGCATCAACCTGACCGACGACGCCGACATGATCGCGACCAAGGTCAAGAAGGCCCGCACCGATCCCGAGCCGCTGCCGGAAACCCTCGAAGAGCTGGCGACCCGTCCTGAGGCCGACAATCTGGTGGGCATCTTTGCGGCGCTGGACGGCCGGACGAAAGCCGAGGTTCTGGCCGAGTATGCTGGCAAGGGCTTCGGGACTTTCAAGCCGGTCCTGGCCGAACTGGCGGTCGAAAAGCTGGCCCCGGTCGGCGAGCGCATGCGGTCCCTGCTGGCCGATCCCGCCGAGATCGACCGCATCCTGGCCAAGGGCGCGGAGCGGGCCCGCGAAGTGGCGGCTCCGACCGTGGCCGAGGTTAAGAAACTCGTCGGGTTCTGGGGGGCCTGAGACGGATCGACGGATGAGGAGGCGCTTGTGCGACCCCTCATCCGTCGGCTTTCAGCCACCACCGTCTCCCGCAAGGGGAGAAGGAAAACTAGACCCGCTCGGGGATCCGCACCGTCAGGGTCTCGTAGCCCTTGACGAAGCTGGAATAGACCCGGCGCGGTTCGTCGAGGACCTCGATCTTCGGGAAGCGCTTGAGGATCTCTTCCCAGACGATCTTCAGCTGCATCTCGGCCAGGCGATTGCCTACGCAGCGATGGATGCCGAAGCCGAACGACAGGTGGCGGCGGGGATTTTCGCGGTCGATGATGAAGTTGTCGGCGTTCTCGATCACCGTGTCGTCGCGGTTGCCCGAGACGTACCACATGACGACCTTGTCGCCCTTCTTGATCTGCTTGCCGGCCAGTTCGACGTCTTCCAGAGCCGTGCGGCGCATATGGGCCAGGGGCGTCTGCCAGCGAATGATCTCCGAGACCATCGACGGGATCAGCTCGGGATTGGCCCGCAGCTTGGCTTCCTGCTCCGGGTTCTTCGACAGGGCATAGAGGCCGCCGGTCAGCGAGTTGCGGGTCGTGTCATTGCCGCCGACGATCAGCAGGATGATGTTGCCCAGATACTCCATCGGCGGCATGTCGCGGGTGGCCTCGCCGTGGGCCAGCATCGAGATCAGATCACCGCCGGGCTCGGTGGCGTTGACCCGCTCGTTCCAGAGATTGGTGAAGTAGCCCAGGCACTCCAGCAGTTCGGCCCGGCGGGCGTCTTCGCTTTCAATCAGGCCACTTTCCGGCGAGGCGGTGGCGATGTCCGACCAGCGGGTCAGCTTGCGGCGCTCTTCCCAGGGAAAGTCGAACAGGGTGGCCAGCATCTGGGTGGTCAGCTCGATCGACACCTTGTCGACCCAGTCGAAGGGCACGCCGATCGGCAGGTCGTCGAGGATCAGGCAGACCCGCTCGCGGATCAGGCCCTCCAGCTTGGCCAGGTTCACGGGTGAGACGATCGGGCTGACCGTCTTGCGCTGGATGTCGTGCTTGGGCGGGTCCATGGCGATGAACATCGGCAGGACGAAGTCCTCGTCGAAGTTCCGGATCGTGATGCCGCCCAGATGGGCGTCGGACGAAAACACCGCGTGATTGGTGTCGACGGCCATGATGTCGTTGTAGCGGGTCACCGACCAGTAGGGGCCCGTTTCCTCATTGCCCTTGGAATAGTGGACCGGGTCTTCTTTGCGGAGCCGTTCAAAATAGGGCCACATGGCGTCGGCCTGGAACAGGACCGGATCGGCGACGTGGTAGTCCTCAAGGGGAATGGACCAGGCCTTGGCGCGCACTTCGGCGCTCAGATCAATCGAGCCATCGCTCATGGAAGCCTCCCGCGGATCATTGTTTTCCGTATCACGCCAGAAAATGACGCCTGTGTCACCTTTCTTTCTGAGGCGCCCGACATCTTGCGCGCGGGGCTGTCGAGGTCCATCTCTCCGCCATGTTCATTCAGACCGAAACCACGCCCAATCCCGAGGTGTTGAAGTTCCTGCCCGGCCGTGAAGTGCTGGGTGAGGGCGCGCGGGAGTTCAAGACGCGGGAAGAAGGCGAATCCTCGCCGCTGGCCAAGGCCCTGTTCCAGCTGGGCGACGTGACACGGGTATTTTTCGGTCCCGAATT
This sequence comes from Caulobacter sp., assembly GCA_031415995.1. Taxonomy (GTDB): domain Bacteria; phylum Pseudomonadota; class Alphaproteobacteria; order Caulobacterales; family Caulobacteraceae; genus Caulobacter. The sequence continues at coordinate 9,059 of JANOSS010000121.1, forward strand.
CCTGACCGTGACCAAGGATCCTGACGCCGAGTGGCCGCATCTGAAGGCCCCGATCCTGGCCGCCATCATGGACCATTTCACCAGCGGCCTGCCCCTGCTGCTGGACGCCACGGCGAGCGGTCACGACGACGACGGCGTCTATGATGCGGAAACCAGCCAGATCGTCGCCGAGATCAAGGAGTTGCTCGACACCCGCATCCGCCCGGCCGTGGCCCAGGACGGCGGCGATATCGTGTTCAGCAAGTTTGAGCCTGCCACCGGGGTGGTCTGGCTGCACATGCGCGGCGCCTGCTCGGGCTGCCCGTCCTCGTCGGCGACCCTGAAGTCGGGCGTCGAGAACATGCTCAAGCACTATGTGCCCGAGGTCACCCGGGTCGAGCAGACGCTCTAGGAATTTCCCCGCCCTGCGGCTTGCGCGCTTGTCTTGCAAGTCTAAATTGCAACCCTGCAAGTTTCTTATAGCGCCCTTGAGGATCGCAAATGGCCAAGCTCGACGCCCCGGCGCTCGCCCAACTGTTTACCGAGGCGCGGACTCGTAACGGCTGGAAGACCGACCCGCTGCCGGAAAGCCTGCTGCGCGAGCTCTATGACCTGGTCAAGTTTGGCCCGACCGCCGCCAACTCGACCCCGGCGCGCTTCGTCTTCGTGACCAGCCCCGAAGCCAAGGCCAAGCTGGCGGCCCTGTCGTCTGGTTCGAACGGCCCCAAGATCCTGCAGGCCCCGGCTACGGTGATCGTCGGCTACGACCTCGACTTCCCCGAGACCCTCGACAAGCTGTTCCCGCATGCCCCCGGCGCCAAGACCTGGTTCGGTGACCCTGTGGCCAAGGAGTGGGGCGCGTTCCGCAACAGCTCGCTGCAGGGCGGCTATTTCATTCTCGCCGCCCGGGCCCTGGGCCTGGACGTCGGCGCGATGTCGGGCTTCGATAATGCGGGCGTCGACGCGGAATTCTTCGCCGGCACCAACATTAAGTCCAATTTCATTGCTTCGATCGGCCATGGCACGGAAGAGGGCCTTTTCCCGCGCAGCCCGCGCCTCGACTTTGAGGAAGCTGCCCAAATCGTCTGATGGAGATCGTCTGATCTCGCGCCACAGTTTTTGGCCGGTCCGCGTGAGTATGGATCGGCCCGACCTGATCCTCCGGTCGTTTCGGCGACCGGAGGTGACGGGTTCTTTGTGCATCGGGTGCACACGCGCTAAAACCACCTCATGATCCAGCGCCTCGCCCTCATCGCCCTGCCGTTCCTGCTGCTTGCCGCCTGCGGTCCGGTGGAGAAGAAGGCCGACGAGGCCGGCGCCGCTGCGCCGCCCGCCGACTCTGGCAAGAGCGGCTCTGTCGCGGTGATGGTGAAGCCCTATGTCGAGGGTCCTCTGACCGTCGGCGTTGACGGCGTCGGCCCGATCACCGGCGCCACGGCGTTCGACCTGCCGACCTTCAAGGTGCTGTTCCCCAGGGCGGTGGTCGCCCAGGCCTTCCTGCACGTCGGAACCGGCCGGGCCCAGCCGATCATCACTGTCGAGCAGAACCAGATCCCGCTGATGGAGGTGTCCAAGGGCGAGGATGGTGATCTGGGCTCGATCCGCCTGGAAGGCGGCGACGTGCGCGGCCCCAAGGACGAGACCCTGCTGACCAAATGGTCGGCGCTGGACCTCGACATCGCCAACTGCCGGGCCGGCGAGGGGCGTGACCTCAACACGGTGGTTTGCGCCCGGCCCGACGCGCCCAATGTCGCCTATCTGATCGGCGTGCCCGGCTGGACCAAGGGCGGCCTGCCGCCGGTCGAGACGCTAAACGCCAAGGGGCAGCTGAACGGATTTGTCTGGCGTCCGGCCGAGGTCGCCGCCGTCGGCGCGGCCTGATCGTTTCATGCGCTTGCCCCCCGCCCTGATCGCCGTCCCGCTGGCGCTGCTCGCCGCCTGTGGTCCGGCGGACAAGCCCGCACTGCCGGCTTCGGTTCCGGCCGCTGCGCCATCGGTCCCCGCGACGTCGTTGCTGGCGCTCGACGAATATGCCGTCGGGCCGATCATGGCCCAGACGGCGTTCAGGGCCGAGGCGATCCAGGCCCTGTTTCCGAACGACCGGGTCTCGATGGACGGCTCGGTCATCACCGTCACCCGCGACAACGTGACGATGCTGAAAATCCTCGGCGAGCCAGGCCTGACCACGGTCGGCGAGATCCATATCGCCGGACGATCGGCGACCGGACCACGCGGCGAGGTCTTCGGCATGCCGTGGCCCCGGCTGGACGTGTCGTTGAAGCGCTGCTGGATGGGCCAGGACGCCTATCGCCACGCCGTGATCTGCACCCAGCCCGGCGAGTCGGTGCTGCGCTACGTGTTTGAGGTTCCCGGCTGGACCACGGATGAGTTGCCGCCGTCCGCCGTGCTGTCCAAGGCCACCCTGCGCGACTTCATCTGGAAGAGCGGCGCGGGCGGCTACACCCCGAACGGCGGCGGCGCATGATCCTGGCCATCGACACCTGCCTGGGCGCCAGCTCGATCGCGATCGTCGACGGCGACCGGGTGCTGGCGTCGCGCAGCGAGCCCATGACCCGGGGCCACCAGGAACGCATCGGCGTCCTGGCCCGCGAGGTCGCGCTTGAAGCCGGCGTGCAGTTTTCCGACCTGACCCGGATCGGCGTCACCGTCGGTCCCGGCTCGTTCACCGGTCTGCGCGTCGGCCTGGCCTTCGCCAAGGGCCTGGCCACGGCGCTGTCGATCCCCTGCGTGGGGGTCAGCACGCTGGAGGCCCTGGCCTTTGGAACGCCGGGCTTCGTTGCCGCCGTGCTCGACGCGCGGATGAGCCAGGTCTATCTGCAGATCTTCGACGGCGGCGTGGCCCTGATGGCGCCCGATGCCCTTGACCTGGGCTTCGCCGCGGCGCGGCTGGCCGAGCTGCATGGCGGACAGGCCGTGACCCTGATCGGGTCCGGCGCGCCGCTGCTGGCTGAAACCTTCCCGAAGGCCACGATCCTGACGCCGGTCTCGCCCGATCCGGTCGCCGTGGCGCGACTGGCCGCCGCCCGGCCCGCGCCGGCCCATTCGCCCCGGCCGCTCTATCTGCGCGCGCCCAATGCCACGCTTCCAGCCTCATGATCCTGCGTCCCGTGGGCCTGGAGGCCTGTTTCATCCTGGCCGATCTGCACGACCGCGCCTTTCCCCGGCCGTGGAGCGCTCAGGAATTCGAAGAGCTTTTGAAGTCGCCCGGCGTCTTCGCCGTCATGGGCGAGGCGGGCGAGCCGGCGCAGGAAAAGGGCTTCATCCTGTGCCGCTCGATCGCCGGCGAGGCCGAGATCCTGACCATCGCTGTCGACCCCGCCGCCCGCCGTCGCGGCTGGGGCGCCGCCCTGGTCGAAATGGCGGCCGGAATCGCGACCGAAACCGGTTCTGAAGCGATGTTCCTTGAGGTGGCGGCCGACAACACGGCCGCCATCGCCCTCTACGTGGCGACCGGCTTTGCCCGAGTGGGGCTGCGCAAGGGCTATTATCCCCATCCGGATGGCGCTAGGGACGCGATTGTCATGCGGCGGGTGCTTAACACTTAAGGGCTCACCGCCTATCCTGCCATCGACTCAGACGGAGGCGCCGCCTTGGATCGACTTGAAAAGCTCTGCATCGATAAGGGCATGCGCATGACCGACCAGCGCCGCGTGATCGCGCGCGTGCTGTCGGCCGCCGACGATCACCCGGACGTGGAAGAGCTGCACCGCCGCGCCCACGCCGTCGATCCGCACATCTCGATCGCCACGGTCTATCGGACGGTTCGCCTGTTCGAGGAAAGCGGCATCATCGAGCGGCACGATTTCCGCGACGGCCGCTCGCGCTATGAAGAAACCCCCAGCCATCACCACGACCACCTGATCGACATGAAGACCGGCAAGGTCGTCGAGTTTGTGGATGAGGAGATCGAAGCCCTGCAGAACGCCATCGCGCGCAAGCTGGGCTACAAACTGGTGGATCACCGGTTGGAGCTTTACGGGGTTCCGATCGAGGAGTGATCTGGAGCTGCTCCCCCTCTGGGGGAGCTGTCGCGGAGCGACTGAGGGGGCCATCTGGGCTCAGGCCGAGCTAGCCCCCTTCGGCCCTCTGGGCCACCTCCCCCAGAGGGGGAGGATCTCCAGTGTGGCGCCCATGTCCTTGCACGTCGGGCCTCACACCCTCATAACCTCGCCCATGAGCGAGACCCCGCAAAAGCGCCTCTATATCAAGACCTACGGCTGTCAGATGAACGTCTATGACAGCGAGCGCATGGCCGATGTCCTGCGTCCGCTGGGCTATGGCGTGGTCGATGATCCGGAAGGCGCCGATCTGGTGGTGCTCAACACCTGCCACATCCGCGAAAAGGCGACCGAGAAGGTCTATTCGGAGCTTGGCCAGATCAAGCTGATGAAGGAGCGCAAGGCACAGGCCGGCGGTCGCATGACCGTCGCCGTGGCCGGCTGCGTGGCCCAGGCCGAGGGCAAGGAGATCATGAATCGCCAGAAGGCGGTCGATCTGGTGGTCGGTCCGCAATCCTATCATCAGCTGCCCGAGTTGATCGCTCGCGCCCACCGCGCCACCGGCGAGCGGCTGTCGACCAGCTTTGCCGCCGAGGAAAAGTTCGACGCCCTGCCGGCCGAGCGCCAGGTCAATGGCGTCACCGCCTTCCTGACCGTGCAGGAGGGCTGCGACAAGTTCTGCACTTTCTGCGTGGTGCCCTATACGCGCGGCGGCGAGTGGTCGCGGCCAGTGAACGACATTCTCGAGGAAGCCCGGCGCCTGGCCGCTCAGGGCGTGCGCGAGGTCACCCTGCTGGGCCAGAACGTCAACGCCTATGACGGCGACGGATCGACCCTGGCCAAGCTGGTGCGTCAGCTGGCGAAGATCGATGGCCTGGATCGCATCCGCTACACCACCAGCCATCCGCGCGACATGGGCGATGATCTGATCGAGGCCCATGGCGAGCTGCCCGAGCTGATGCCCTATCTGCACCTGCCGGTGCAGGCGGGCAGCGACAAGATCCTCAAGGCCATGAACCGCGACCACACGGCCGAAAGCTATGTGAAGCTGATCGAGAAGATCCGGCTGGCGCGCCCCGACATCGCCATGAGCGGCGACTTCATCGTCGGCTTCCCCGGCGAGCGCGACGGCGATTTCGAGAAGACCCTGGAGCTGGTCCGCGAGGTCGGCTTCGCCTCGGCCTTCTCGTTCAAATATTCGCGCCGTCCCGGCACCCCGGCTTCGGCCATGACCGGCCAGGTCGACGAGGCGGTGAAGGCCGAGCGCCTGGAGCGCCTGAACCAGCTGCTGGACGCGCAGCAAAAGGCCTTCAATGCCGGCCAGGTGGGCAAGACCATGCCCGTGCTGTTCGAGAAGGCCGGGCGCCATGCTGGCCAGATCGTTGGCCGCAGTCCCTATCTGCAGGCGGTTCACGCCGAGGGCGGGGAGTACCTGCTGGGAACCATCGTTGCCGTCCGTATCGAAACCGCCGCCAAGATGAGCCTGGGCGGCGTGCTGGAAACGTCTTCCATCCTGGAGCCCGCTTGAGCCGCACCCCTGAGTTTATGCCGCTGTCGGACGACGCCGTTCACGCCGTCTCCGGTCCCCATGGCCGTCACGCCGCCCTGATCGAGGACGCCTTCAGGGTGCTCATTGAGACGCCGGGTGGCGGCGTCACCATCACCGGCGACGTCAAGGGCCGCACCGGTGCCAAGCGGGCGCTCCGGGATCTGGCCGACCGCGCTGACGCCGGCGAACAGATTGTCGAGGCCGACATCCGCATCGCCGTGGGCGAGGCCCAGAGCACCGGCGGTCAGGCCTCGGCCCGCACCGTGCGCAAGGGTTCGGTGTCGCCCAAGACCAAGGGCCAGGCCCGCTATATGGAGGCCATGGGCAGCCACCCGCTGTCGTTTGGCCTGGGCCCGGCCGGCACCGGCAAGACCTTCCTGGCCGTGGCGCACGGGGCCGGCATGCTGCTGCGTGGCGAGGTGGACCGTTTGATCGTCACCCGCCCCGCCGTCGAGGCCGGCGAAAAGCTGGGCTTTCTTCCGGGCGACCTGAACGAGAAGGTCGATCCCTATATGGCCCCGGTCTGGGAGGCCCTGACCGACATCATGGGCGCCGACCAGCTGCGCCGCCGTCGCGAGAAGCTGGAGATCGAGGTCGCCCCGATCGCCTTCATGCGCGGCCGCACCCTGGCGCATGCGTTTGTCATCGTCGACGAGGCCCAGAACTGCTCGCGCCTGCAGATGAAGATGGTGCTGACCCGGCTGGGCGAGGGCTCGCGCATGGTGGTGACGGGCGACCCGACCCAGATCGACCTGCTCAATCCCCGCGACTCCGGTTTGGCCCACGCCGTCGCGATCCTGGAAGGGGTTGAGGGGGTTTCGGTCTCGCGCTTCACCGCCGCCGACGTGGTGCGTCACCCGCTGGTCGAGCGCATCGTTCGGGCCTATGACGCCGACGCCCTGCAGACGACGACGCGATGACCCTTACCGTAGACATCGAGATCGAGGACGAGGCCTGGCTCCAGGCCGAGCCTGAAACCGAGGCCCTGGTCTGGCGCGCCGCCCAGGCGGTGCTGGATGCGCATCAGGACATCGAAGGCCAGGGGATCGTGATCCTGCTGGCCGATGACGACAGCGTCCAGGCCTTGAACCGCGACTTCCGCCAGAAGGACTACGCCACCAACGTCCTGTCGTTTCCCTCGCCCCAAGGGCCTGAGGCGAATCCCGACGGTCAGATCGGCGACATCGCCCTGGCGTTCGGGGTCTGCCAGCGCGAGGCGATCGAGCAGGGCAAGCCTCTTGCCCACCATTTGCAACATCTGGTGGCGCATGGGGTGCTGCATCTCTTAGGATACAACCACGAAGGCGACGAAGAGGCTGAGTCCATGGAGGCCCTGGAACGCGAGATCCTGGCCACCCTGGACGTGCCTGATCCTTACGCCTCCGATCCTTACGCCCCCGAGCAGGGATAGTTCTCCAAGGCCATGCCAAGCGACGACTCTAGTCCACAGCCCGCCGGTCCAGCTCGACAGAGCCGGGGCGTGCGGGCGTTTTTCCGCAAGATGCGCAAGCGATTGAGCGCGCCGGTCGAGATGATCCGGCCGCCCGAGCCGGCCCAGGACGGCGTAGTCGACATCGTCGACCAGGCCGAGGCCTTCAAGACCCTCCGGGTCGCCGACGTGATGACGCCTCGCCCCGATATCGTCTCGGTCGAGCTGTCCACCCCGTTCGAAGCCCTGATCGCCCAGTTCACCGAGGCCGAACACTCGCGGATGCCGATCTATCGCGAGACTCTCGACGACCCCATCGGCGTGGTTCACGTCAAGGACGTGTTCCGGCTGTTGGCCGCTGGCGACAACCGCCCGGCCGCGACCGACATCGTCCTGCACAAGGTGCGGCGCGAAGCCCTCTATGTGCCCGCCTCGATGCGGGCCGCTGATCTGCTGCTGCGCATGCGCACCGGCCGTATCCATCTGGCCCTGGTCATTGACGAATTTGGCGGCACCGATGGGCTGGTGACCATGGAGGACCTGATCGAGGCGGTGGTCGGCGAGATCGATGACGAGCACGACGACGCCACGGTCGCCGGGATCGTGGCCCGGCCCGGCGGGGTGTTCGAAGCCGACGCCCGCGCGCCGCTCGAGGAGCTGGAAGCGGCGCTTGGCCGTGAACTGGCACCGCCCGACATGGAAGAAGACATCGACACCGTCGCCGGCCTGGTCGTGGCCCTGGCGGGCCGTGTGCCGCAGCGGGGCGAGGTGATCGCCCATCCGCATGGCTATGACCTGGAAGTGGTCGAGGCTGATCCGCGCCGCGTTCGACGGATACGGGTGCGGCCCGCCGCCTTACCGGGCGCGGCTGTGCAGCCGGCGGAAGCCGCCGCCTCGTGAACTTCAAGCTCGCTGCGCTGTGGCGTGACCGCGGGCTGGCCCTGCTGGCCGGCCTGGCCGCCGCCCTGGCCCATCCGCCGTTCGGCGTGTTGCCGGGCCTGCTGGGCTACGCCCTGCTGCTGTGGCTGCTCGACACCGTCGATGGGCCTCGCCCGCTGCGCTCGGCCTTCCTGCGCGGCTGGCTGGCGGGCCTGGGCTATTTCGGGCTCGGCACCTGGTGGATCGGCGAGGCCTTCATGGTCGACGCCGCCAATCAGGGCTGGATGGCGCCGTTCGCAGTCGCCGCCATGGCGGGCGGGCTGGCCCTGTTCTGGGGCGTCGCCGCTGTCATCTATCGTCTGCTCCGACCGGCGGGCGCGCGCCGCATCCTGGTCTTCGCCGGCGCCTTGGCCGCTCTGGAGTGGACGCGCGGTCATGTGCTGACCGGCTTTCCGTGGAACCTGCCGGGCGAGACCTGGAAGGCCGGCTCGGCCCCGTCCCAGGCCGCCGCCCTGGTCGGCGCCTACGGCCTGACCTGGATCACCCTGGCTATCGCCGCCGCACCGGCCGTCTGGCGCGAGGGTCTGGCGGGCCGCAAGGCGATCGCCGCCGCCGCCGCCGCGCTGGCGGCGCTCTACATCAACGGCTGGATGCCGTCGGCGCGGGCAGAGAAGGTCTCTTCCCCGACCGTCCGTATCGTCCAGGCCGACATCCAGCAGGAGGCCAAGTGGGATGCCGATCGCTTTGCCCAGGTGGTCCAGGCCTATGTGTCGCTGACCGCAAAGCCCTATGCGTCCGGCACGCCGGCCACCCTCGTCGTCTGGCCCGAGGGCGCCCTGCCGGCCGCCATCAATGACTATCTGGCGCCGGGAACCTGGGTGCGCCAGGCGATCGTCGACGCCCTGCAACCGGGGCAGCTGTTGCTGATCGGCGGCTATCGCTATGACGGATCGCCCGACCGGCCGATCTATTACAACAGCCTGATCGCCCTCAAACGCACGGCGACCGACATCGAGCTGGTCGGCATCTATGACAAGCACCGGCTGGTGCCATTCGGCGAATATCTGCCGATGGACGCCCTGCTGACGAAGCTGGGTGTCAAAAGCCTGGCCCATCTGGGCGACGGCTTCGCCACCGGGCCGCGCCCGGCCCCGCTGCAGGTGTCGCCCGACCTGATCGTCCAGCCGCTGATCTGCTACGAGAGCCTGTTTCCGGGCCTGGCCAGACCCGATCCCAGGGTCCGCGCCCTGGTCAATGTGTCGAACGACGCCTGGTTTGGTGTGACCTCCGGGCCTCTGCAGCATCTGAATCTGGCCAGCTATCGGGCCATAGAAACCGGGGTTCCGATTATCCGCGCCACGCCGACGGGAGTCTCGGCGCTCATCGACGCCAGGGGCAAGATCGTGCGCGGCGCCCAGCTAGATCTCGGCGAGAGCGGCGTTATTGACGGTATCGTGCCGGACATGGGCAAGACCACACCCTTCGCGCGGCTTGGGGACAGCCTTTTCCTGCTCCTGATCGCTGTATCGGCGCTCGCCGGCTTTCGCTCCGCAGGGGTAGGGGCTATCAATTGTTACCGATTTGTCAGACACAGGCTGAATAAAAACCGCAATTTCAGATATCAAGCGTAGGCATGAGCCCTCCTTCCGACCAAGACCGTCACCCCAACCCGATCGATCTGCACGTCGGCGCGCGCATCCGAATGCGCCGCAAGATCCTGGGTGTAAGCCAGGAACGCCTGGCCGATGATCTGGGCCTGACCTTCCAGCAGGTGCAGAAGTACGAGCGTGGGGCCAACCGGGTCAGCGCCAGCAAGCTGTATGAGATTGCCCGCAGCCTGCAGTCGTCGGTGGCCTATTTCTTTGAGGGCCTGGCCGATCCGACTGATTCCGAGGGTCTGGCCGAGACCGGTTCGGAGCAGTTCGTCCACGATTTCCTGATGACGCCCGAGGGCCTGGAACTGGCCAGCCTGTTCCCCAAGATCTCTCGGACCAAGGTGCGCCGCCGGATCCTCGACCTGGTCCGCTCGATGGCCGATGAGGACGTGGTCGAAAGCGACGCATAGGGCGGAGACCCGCGACGATCGGCGCGGCTTGCCGACATAAACATATCTTTATATGCTATCCGGCTAGCGGGATGGACCTGTCGTCCATTTCCGCCAATTCCATGGCCGGAGCTGTCCCTTGAGCCGTTCGTCCTACATCTTTACCAGCGAGAGCGTCTCCGAAGGCCACCCTGACAAGGTCGCCGACCGGATCAGCGACACAGTGGTCGACGCCTTCCTGACCGCCGATCCCGAAGCCCGCGTGGCGTGCGAGACCCTGGTCACCACCAACCGCGTCGTGCTGGCCGGCGAAGTTCGAGCCGGCAAGCCCGGTGGCGACAAGGCCGCCAACAAGCAGCTGACCAAGGACATCCTCAAATCGCTGGAGCCCAAGGTTCGGGCTGCGATCAAGGACATCGGCTACGCGCAGAAGGGATTCCACTGGGAGAAGGCCAAATTCGCCAACTACCTGCACGGCCAGTCGGCGCACATCGCCCAGGGCGTGGACGCGACCGACAAGAAGGACGAAGGGGCCGGCGACCAGGGCATCATGTTCGGCTATGCCAGCACCGAGACCCCGGAGCTGATGCCGGCCACCCTGCAGTACAGCCACAACATCCTCAGCCACCTGGCCGCGCTGCGCCACAGCGGCGAGCTGTCGGCCCTTGAGCCCGACGCCAAGAGCCAGGTCACCCTCGAATATGATGGCGCCGGCAAGCCGATCCGGGTCGTCTCGATCGTGGTCAGCCACCAGCACAAGAAGAAGATCGACGGCAAGGCCGCGACCTCCAAGCGCGTGCTGGACCTGATCAAGCCACACATCCTGCCGATCTTCCCGGAAGGCCTGATCACCAAGAAGACCCAGTGGCTGGTCAATCCGACCGGTCGCTTCGAGATCGGCGGCCCCGACGGCGACGCCGGTGTCACTGGTCGCAAGATCATTGTCGACACCTATGGTGGCGCGGCCCCGCACGGCGGCGGCGCCTTCTCGGGCAAGGATCCGACCAAGGTCGACCGCTCAGCCGCCTATGCCTGCCGCTACCTGGCCAAGAACGTCGTGGCCGCAGGCCTGGCCGACCGCTGCACCATCCAGATCGCCTATGCGATCGGCGTGGCCCAGCCGGTGTCGTTCCATGTTGATCTGCACGGCACCGGCAAGGTCGATCCGGCCGTGCTGGAAAAGCTGCTGCCCACCCTGATCGGCGGGGCCACCCCGCGCGGCATCCGCGAGCACCTGCAGCTGAACAAGCCGATCTATGCCCGCACCGCCGCCTATGGCCACTTCGGCCGCACGCCGGACAACGACGGCGGCTTCTCGTGGGAGAAGACCGACCTGGTCGGCGAGCTGAAGGGCCTGGCGTGAGCCTCGGCCTCTCCTGATTTTTCGAAGCGGGCCTCGATCATGCGATCGGGGCCCGCTTTCGTTTGGCGCGGTGCGTCCTTCGAGGCCCACTGCGCGGGCGCCTCAGGATGAGGAAATCAAAAATTGTCCTCATCCGGGTGCGAGGCCAGCGGCGAGCCGCGAAGGGCGCATGGCCTCGCCGCTGGCCTCGCACCCGGATGACGGCTAAGACGCCGCCCCATGACCTCCGCTCCCATTCCCCACGGGCCGCTGCGCTCGTTCGGCCGCATCAAGTCGCGGCCGGTGAAGCCGCGCCAGCAGGCGCTGCTCGACACCCTGCTGCCGCAGATCGCCGTCCCCAACGCCGCCTTCGAGCCCCGCGATCTGGCGCCCGAGACCACCGAGACCTGGCTTGAAATCGGTTTTGGCGGCGGCGAGCACATGGCCACCCAGGCCGGCCGGCATCCGCACGCCCTGATCATCGGGGCCGAGCCCTTCGTCAACGGCGTGGCCAGCGCCGTCCGTCACATCGAGGAGCAGGACCTCAAGAACGTCCGCATCCACGAGGGCGACGCCCGCGACGTGATCGGCTGGCTGCCCGCCGCCTGCCTGACGCGGGTGTTCATCATGTTCCCCGATCCCTGGCACAAGGCACGGCACAACAAGCGCCGCCTGATCCAGCCGGCGGTGGTGGCGGAACTTGCTCGTGTTCTGAAGTCTGGCGGCCGTCTGCGTTTCGCCACCGACTGGGCCGACTATGCCGAGTGGACGATCGAGCGGGTGCTGGCCGATCCGGCCTTCCGCTTCGAGAGCGAAACGGCCGACCGCAACGCCCTGCCCACCGATCACGTGACCACGCGCTACGAGGAAAAGAAGCTGGGCGACTGCGCGCCGGTATTTCTGGATTTCATTTGTATCTGACGAGCGGGTAGGCTGGCGTTGCCCGGCAAGATGACGGGTGACAGGGGGCTTCAATGGCTTGGCTTGAGAGCAATTTCCACATCGTCCTGGTGGTCAGCGGGCTGCTGACCCTGACCATGCTGCAGTTCGTGATCGCGCCGGGCCGTTCGATGCGCTCGACCTATGGCGAGACCCTTGAAGGGCCGCTGGCCGATGTGATCGTGCGGGGCTGGGGTCTGCTGGTCGGTCTGACCGGCGGCATGCTGGTCTGGGCGGCCTTCCACCCCGAGACCCGCGACCTGGCGGTGGGCGCGGCCGTGATCAGCAAGGTCTTCTATATGGGCTCGCTGCTCGCCAAGGGCGGCCGCTTTATCAAGGGCTTTGCCGGCGTCACGGTATTGATCGACGCGGTGATGGTGCTGCTGCTGATCGCCGGACAATTTCTGTAGCGACTTCCCTCCCTGACCCGGGGAGGGAAGCGCCAAGCGGTCTCAGTAGTTGTCGTCGTGGCGCTTGATTGCCGCGCGGATGACTTCGGCAGTTTCTTCCAGGCCGACCCAGCCGGTAATCTTGGTCGACTTGCCCTTTTCCAGATCCTTGTAGTGCTGGAAAAAGTGGGCGATCTGCTCGGTGAGGATCACCGGCAGGTCGCGCCAGCTGTTCACGCCCGTATAGAAGGGGTGCAGCTTGTCGACCGGCACGGCCAGGATCTTTTCGTCCGAGCCGGCCTCGTCGACCATCATCAGCGTGCCGATCGGACGGCAGCGGATGATCGCGCCGGGCACCACCGGGGTCGGACCCACGACCATGATGTCGGCGGGGTCGCCGTCGTCGGCCAGGGTATGCGGGATGAAGCCGTAATTGGCCGGATAGAACATCGCTGTGTGCAGGAAGCGGTCGACCATCAGGGCGCCACTGGCCTTGTCGATCTCGTACTTCACCGGCTCGCCGCCCTGCGGGATTTCGATGACAGCGTTGAGGTCGTAGGGCGGGTTCACGCCGGTGGCGATCTTTGAGAGGTCCATTGTGACTCTTCTGTGGGGAGAGGCCCGCGGGGAGGCGGTCCTGCGCGGCGACTGTATAGGCCACAAGTGTTGCGCTGCGAAAGAGGCCGCGCATGAAGGTCTGTGGTGGCGGCCTGTCACGGGGGCTTCCACCCGTTCACTGATCGCGCTATAAAGACCTCACATCGTCCGTCAGCGCTGAGTGCGCTTTCGAGCGGCGGCCCGAAAGGCTGCCGCTTTTTCTTTGGCTGTTTGGCGCCCGCGCCGGACCGCCCAGTTTTGAGTTGAGAAATCCGTTGCGCGGCAAGACGCAGGAAGACCGTGATCTGATCGAAATTCTCGATCCCGTCGCCGAGACTGTCGGCTTCGAGATCGTCCGCCTGCGCCTGATGGGCGGGGCCGAGACGCGGCGGCTGCAGATCATGGCCGAGCGTCCGATGCAGCCCGATGGCTCGGGCGGCGACATGCATGTCGAGGATTGCGCCAAGCTGTCGCGGGCCGTGTCGGAAATTCTCGACGCCGCCGACCCGATCAGCGGCGAATACACCCTGGAAGTCTCCAGCCCGGGCGTCGATCGCCCGCTGACGCGACTGAAGGATTTCGACGACTATGCCGGCCTCGAGGTCCGCATCGAGCTGGATCGCGTCGCCGAGGGCCGCAAGCGCTTCAAGGGCGAGCTGGCCGGGGTCGAGGACGGCCAGGTCGGCCTCAACATCGAGGGCGAGGACGACACCACCCTCTATTTCCCGTTCGAGTGGCTGGTCGACGCCAAGCTGGTGCTGACCGACGCCCTGATGAAGCGCGGCGCCGACCAGCGCGCCGCCCGTGTCGGCGCCGACACCGACGAAGATGACGTCGCCACCGATGGCGAGGACGCTGACGAAGACGACCTCGGCGACGCCGCCGAAGACGAAGATTTTGACCTGTCCGAAAGTGAAGAGGACTGATCCATGGCCATCGGCATTTCCGCCAACCGGCTCGAGCTGCTGCAGATCGCTGACGCGGTCGCGCGCGAAAAAGGCATCGAGAAGGAAGTCGTCATCGAGGCAATCGAGGACGCCCTGCAGAAGGCGGCTCGCGCCCGATACGGCGCCGAGCACGACATCCGGGTGAAGATCGACACCAAGACCGGTGAGACCTCGCAAAAGCGCATCATCACCGTGGTCGGCGACGACCAGGAGATCGAGGGCGAAATCGGCCAGGTTCAGCTGTCGATCGCCAAGCGCACCTGGCGCGACGCCGAAATCGGCAAGGTCTATGAAGAAGACCTGCCGCCGTTCGAGATCGGCCGCGTCCAGACCCAGATGGCCCGCCAGGTGGTCATGCACAAGGTTCGCGAAGCCGAACGCGAGCGCCAGTACGACGAGTACAAGGACCGCGCCGGCGAGATCATCAACGGCAGCGTCAAGCGCGTCGAATACGGCAATGTCATCGTCGATCTGGGCCGTGGCGAGGGCATCATGCGCCGCGACCAGTCGATCCCACGCGAGAACTTCAACGTCGGCGACCGCATCCGCGCCTATATCTACGACGTGCGTCGCGAGACCAAGGGCCCGCAGATCATGCTGTCGCGCGCCCACGGCGGCTTCATGGCCAAGCTGTTCGCGCAGGAAGTGCCGGAAGTCTATGACGGCGTCATCGAGATCCGCGCCGTGGCCCG
>JANOSS010000122.1:0-10345 GCA_031415995.1 Caulobacter sp.
CCGTTCCGGTCCCGCTCCAGATGTCTGGATCGGGGGTGTCCGCGGAGGTTCAACCGGAAAAAGGATTATAGGCCTCATGGCGCTTCCCGAATTCTCCATGCGTCAGCTCCTGGAAGCTGGCGCCCACTTCGGCCACCAGACGCACCGCTGGAACCCGAAGATGGACCGCTACATCTTTGGCTCGCGTTCGAACATCCACATCATCGACCTGTCGCAGTCGATTCCGCTCCTGCACCAGGCGCTGGTGAAGGTGCGTGAAGTCGCCGCCGCCGGCGGTCGCGTGCTGTTTGTCGGCACCAAGCGTCAGGCTTCCGATCCTGTCGCCACCGCCGCCAAGCGCTGCGCCCAGTACTACGTCAATCACCGCTGGCTCGGTGGCACCCTGACCAACTGGCGCACCGTTTCGGGCTCGATCGCGCGTCTGCGCGAACTCGAAGGCATCATGGTTGGCGAAGGCCAAGGCCGTTCCAAGAAGGAACTGCTGCAGCTGACCCGCGAACGCGACAAGCTGGAGCTGTCGCTGGGCGGCATCAAGGACATGGGTGGCATCCCCGACATCATGTTCGTGATCGACACCAACAAGGAAGCCATCGCGATCCTTGAGGCCCGCAAGCTGAACATCCCGGTCATCGCGATCCTGGACACCAACTGCGATCCGGACGGCATCACCTATCCGATCCCGGGTAACGACGACGCCGCCCGCGCCCTGCAGCTGTACTGCGACCTGATCGCCGACGCCGTCCTTGATGGTCTGGCCGCCGGCCAAGCCTCGTCGGGCGTCGATCTGGGCGCCTCGATTGCTCCGATGGAACCGACCCTGGCTCGCGAACTGACCCCCGAGCCGGTGTCTGCTGAAGCCGCCGCCCCCGAGGCAACCGTTCAGGAAGCCGCTCCCGAGGCCGCTCAAGAAGCGACCGCTGAAGCGATCGAAGCTGTCGCCGAAGAGCCGGCTGCGAGCTGATAGGACGACCGTCCTCTCGTTTGAGGACCGTTGTGATCATGACATGCGACCGGGCTATCAAGCCCGGTCGCTAAACGTTTGAATATGGAGGATCTCATGGCTGAAGTGACCGCTGCGCTGGTGAAAGAACTGCGCGAAAAGTCCGGCGTCGGCATGATGGACTGCAAGAAGGCGCTGGTTGAAAACGCCGGCGACATTGATGCGTCCATCGACTGGCTGCGCGCCAAGGGCCTGTCCAAGGCCGCCAAGAAGGCTGACCGCGTCGCCGCCGAAGGCCTCGTCGGCATCGCTGTTCGCAGCGAAGGCGCCGGCATGACCGCCGCCGCTGTCGAAGTGAACGCCGAGACCGACTTCCTGGGCCGCAATGAACTGTTCCAGAACGCCGTCCGCAAGATCGCGGCTGTTGGCCTGGACAACGATGGCGTCGACGCCATCAACGCCGGCAAGACCGCCGACGGTGAAGTCGTTGCAGACCTGCTGACCAACCTGATCGCCACCATCGGCGAGAACATGGTTGCTCGTCGCTCCGCGCGCTTCACCGTCGCCCAAGGCGCCGTGTCGACCTACATCCACAACGCTACTGCGCCCGACCTCGGCCGTATCGGCGTGCTCGTGGCGATCGAAGGCGCTGGCGACCAGGCCAAGATCTTGGAGCTGGGCCGCAAGATCGCCATGCATGTCGCCGCGACCTCGCCGCTGTCGCTGTCGCCGGACGATCTGGACCAGGCCGCGATCGAAAAGGAACGCGCCATCTTCACCGAGCAGGCGTTGGAGTCGGGCAAGCCCGCCGCCGTCGTCGAGAAAATGGTTGAAGGCCGCATCCGCAAGTTCCTGGAAGAGGTTGTGCTGCTGAAGCAGGCCTTCGTCATGAACCCGGACCAGACCGTCGAGCAGCTGGTCGCCGAGACCGGCAAGGAACTGGGCTCGCCGCTCACCGTGAAGGGCTTCGTTCGCCTGGCCCTGGGTGAAGGCGTCGAGAAGGCTCCGGTCGGCGATTTCGCCGCTGAAGTCGCCGCCATGGCTGGCCAAGCCTAAGACTGGATGAAGCTCTACGCCCGCTTGCGGCGCTTGGAGTTTCCGTCTTTGAAGGGCGCGGCGCGTGTGACGCGCGCCGCGCCCTTCTTGCGCCTGCGTCCGCGCATTTTGGCCCTCTGAGGCCATCTGCAGCCGGGCGCGCGCAAAACCGATCCCACTTTTGACGAACGCGCACTATGTTGCGTCCCGACGACTCAGGAAGAGCCCGGCCCATGTCTGAAACCAGCCCCGCCATGCCGAAGCCCTACCGCCGCGTGCTCCTGAAGGTTTCCGGTGAAGTACTGATGGGCGACACGCCCTACGGCATCGACACCAACACGGTACAGTCCGTCGCCGAAGATATCGCCGAGATCGTGAAGTCTGGCGTTGAGCTGTGCCTGGTCATCGGCGGCGGCAACATCTTCCGCGGCATGGCCGGAGCCGCGAAGGGCATGGAACGCTCTAGCGCCGACTATATGGGCATGCTGGCCACCGTCATGAACGCCCTGGCCATGCAGGACGCACTTGAGCGGATTGGCGTGTCGACCCGCGTGCAGTCGGCCATTCCGATGGCGACGGTCTGCGAGCCTTACATCCGGCGCCGCGCCCAGCGTCACCTGGAAAAGGGCAGGGTGGTGATCTTCGCCGCCGGAACGGGCAACCCCTTCTTCACAACCGATACCGCCGCCGCTCTGCGCGCCGCCGAGATGCAGTGCGACGCCCTGTTCAAGGGCACGAGCGTCGATGGGGTCTATACCGCTGACCCGAAGAAGGACGCTTCAGCCGAGCGCTATGACCGCCTGACCTATATGGACGTGCTGGCCAAGGATCTGCGGGTCATGGACGCCTCGGCCGTCGCCTTGATGCGCGACAGCAATATTCCGATCGTGGTCTTCTCCATCAAGGGGCGCGGCAATCTGCTGAACGTCTTGCGAGGCGAAGGCACTTTTACCGTCGTCGCCCAAGACGCCGCCTAACTCTAGCGAAGAGAGCCCAGCCATGGCCGCCGCCGAAAAGCCAGTTCTGTCCCGCTACAAGGAGCGCATGGAGAAATCCGTGCTGGCCCTGAAGGAAGATTTTGCCGGATTGCGCACAGGTCGCGCCTCGTCCAACCTGCTCGACCAGATCGTCGTCAACGCCTATGGCTCGATGGTCCAACTCAACACCGTCGCTTCGATCAGCGTGCCTGAGCCTCGCCAGATCAATGTCAATATCTGGGACAAGGGCGTTGTCTCGGCTGTGGAAAAGGCGATCCGAAATTCGGATCTTGGCCTCAATCCGGTGGTCGAAGGCAACAACCTGCGCATCCCGATCCCGCCGCTGACTGAAGAGCGCCGCAAGGACCTGACCAAGATCGCCGGCAAGTATGCTGAGGCCCAGAAGATCGCCGTGCGGAACATTCGCCGGGACGCCAATGACGACCTCAAGAAGGCCGAGAAGGCCAGCGTCATCAGCGAGGACGAACTGAAAAAGATGGAAACCGAGGTCCAGAAGATGACCGACGAAGCCATCAAGAAGGTCGACGAGGCCTTGAAAATCAAAGAGCAAGAGATCATGCAGGTTTAGGCGCCAATCTGAGTAACGGGACGGTTAGGGAAGGCTTGAAGCAATGTCGGCGACGACCGGCCTGCAAGATGTTTCGGCACGCGCTGGGGGCGATGCGTCGGACCGCTCACTGCATGTGGCCATCATCATGGACGGTAACGGTCGCTGGGCTAAGCGGCGCGGAATGCCGCGCGTTCTTGGGCACCGCGCGGGCGTCAACGCGCTCAAGCGCACGGTAGAGGCCGCACCGGATCTGGGCGTTGGCGTCCTGACCGTTTTCGGCTTCTCGACCGAGAACTGGAGCCGCCCGGCGCACGAGGTTTCCGAGTTGATGGGTCTGCTGAAGGCCTATGTCGAATCGGATCTGGAGCGCCTGGCCCGTGAAGGTGTCCGGGTGCGGATCATTGGCCGTCGCACGGGGCTTGCGGCCGACATTCAAGAGATCATTGAGCGCGCCGAGCGCCGTACAGCCAGCAATACCAAGTTCATACTCCAGGTCGCCTTCAATTACGGGGGGCGCGCCGACATCGCTGACGCCGCCCGCGCGTTTGCCGAGGCCGTGGAGCGCGGCGAGGCGAAGGCTTCCGATCTTGACGAAGTCGCTTTCGAGGGTCTGTTGTCGACCTCCGCTGCGCCGGCCCCCGATCTCATCGTTCGCACCAGCGGAGAACAGCGGATCTCGAATTTCCTGCTGTGGGAATGCGCCTATGCGGAGCTCGTGTTCCAGGACGTGCTCTGGCCCGATTACGGACCCGAAGCGCTCTCGGCGGCCATCGCGGAATATCGCGGTCGCGACCGACGCTATGGAGGCATTACTGCCGATGACGTCGCCGTCGCCGGCTAAGCGCTTCAACTGGACAAACTTACGGGTGCGGGTGCTTTCAGCCACCGTGCTCGTACCCACAGTCGTGTCCGCCGTCTGGTTTGGCGACGTCTGGTTCCTTGCGCTCGTGTCCGTCTGTGTCGCGCTGCTGGCCCGCGAGTGGGGCATGATGAGCGCGCCGCATGCGCCCAAGGGCGTGGCGCTCGCCATTGGCGTCGCTGTTCTGGTAGCGGTCGTGGCTGCATTCCGCGGACACTACTATCTGACCTGGCCGCTCTTGGTCGCGGGTGCGATCCTGGCCGCCATGATCGCCCGAGGCGCGGTCGAGCGCCGGGCGGACGCAGCCTATGGCGTTATCTATATTGCGCCGGCGTGCATCGCCCTGGTCTGGCTGCGCATGATCGACGCCGGCCTCAGCTGGACGCTTTTGCTGTTCGCGGTCACCTGGTTCGCCGACATCTTCGCCTTCGTAGTGGGCAGCATCCTGAAGGGACCCAAGCTTTGGCCGAAGTTCTCGCCCAACAAGACCTGGTCGGGGTTCTTTGGCGGCCTGGTGGCCGCTTCGATCGCCGCAGTGGGTATCGATGCCCTTTCTGCACTGCTGCCTGCCTTGCCGGACATGAACCTGACCTGGCCGGTCGCTGCGCTCATCGGGTTTCTGGGCGGCTTGTCCACGATGATGGGGGACCTCTGGGAATCGATGCTGAAGCGCCGATTCGGCGTGAAGGACTCCGGGGACCTGATCCCGGGTCATGGCGGTCTGCTGGATCGCGTTGACGGCCTGATGTTTGCGGCCATCGTCATTGCCGCAGTACGGCTGATCTATCTGTACGGATTGGCGCGTTGATGGCCATCCGACGGGTTGTGGTTCTCGGCTCCACGGGGTCGATCGGTGTTTCGACCCTTGGACTGTTCGAAGCGGCCGGCGTCGAGGTCGAGATCCTGGCGCTTACGGCCGGTCGTAACGTCGAGCGCTTGATAGAGCAGGCGCGCCGCTGGCGCCCCGCCGTCGCGGTGATCGAGGACGAAAGTCTGCTAGTCGCCCTGCGCGACGGCTTGAAGGATACAGGCGTTCGATCGGCGGCAGGGGTTGCGGCGATCATTGAGGCCGCGTCGATGGGTGCCGATTGGGTCATGTCGGCCATCGTCGGAGCCGCCGGCCTGGCGCCGACCCTGGCGGCGGCGCGAACGGGCGCCGTGATCGCCTTGGCAAACAAGGAGAGTCTGGTCTGCGCCGGGCCAGCCCTGCTGAGGATCGCGCGCGAGTCGGGCGGATCAGTGATACCGGTGGATTCCGAACACTCCGCAATTTTCCAGGTTCTGCAGCCGGCCTGTATCCAGCGCGTATCGCGCTTGATCCTGACGGCTTCCGGCGGGCCGTTCCGCACCTGGACCCGCGAACAGATGGCGGTCGCTACCCCTGAACAAGCCATTGCTCATCCAAATTGGTCGATGGGTGCCAAGATTTCGGTCGATTCTGCATCCATGATGAACAAGGGCCTGGAGATGATCGAGGCCTCTTATCTGTTCGATACTCCGGAAGAGCGCATCGAGGCCGTGATCCATCCTCAGTCCGTGATTCACAGCCTGGTGGAGTACGCCGATGGCTCGACCCTGGCCCAGCTTGGCCCGCCGGACATGCGCAGTCCGATCGCCTGCGCGTTCGCCTGGCCTGATCGGCTGCCTTGGCCCGCGCCGCGTCTTGATCTTGCCGCTTATGGCCAACTCACCTTCGAGCAACCTGATCTGGAACGTTTTCCGTCCATTAGCATCGCCCGTGAGGCGATGCGGCTAGGCGGCGGCGCTCCGGCTGCTATGAACGCAGCCAATGAAGTGGCCGTGGCGGCGTTCCTTGACCGTCAGATCGGCTTTCTCGATATTGCCGCCTCGGTGGCTGGGACCCTGGACCGCATGAACAGCCTAGGGGCCTTGATGGAAGCCGACGCCGATCCGGTTGAGAGCGCCATGACGACGGACGCGAGCGCCCGCCGCATTGCGGCCGAGGTTGTGCGCCAAGTTAACCGCAACAACTGAAGACGAGAAGAAACCCGACATGCTCGGCTTCATTCAATCAGCAGCCGCCTACATAATCGCCTTCCCGCTGGTGATCCTGGTGGTCGTGACAGTTCACGAGCTTGGACACTTCTGGGCGGCCAAGGCTTGCAACGTAGAGATCGACCGATTCTCGATCGGCTTTGGTCGCGCCATTTTCTCCTGGCGGGATCGCGCTGGCGTCCAATGGCAGATCGGCTGGCTGCCCCTGGGCGGCTATGTTCGGTTCGCTGGCGATGAGAACGCAGCGAGTGTTCCCGATCAGCAGGATCTGGCCAGCCTGCGAACTGCGATCGAAACTCGCGAAGGCAGCGCGGCGGTCAGCCGCTATCTGCATTTCAAGCCTTTGTGGCAGCGGGCTTTCATCGTCGCGGCAGGCCCTTTGGCCAATTTTGTCCTGGCGATCACGCTGTTTGCGCTCCTGCTGGGCGTTTTCGGCGAGACCGTGCGACGGCCTGTGATCACGGGCGTGAACGCCGGCAGTCCCGCTGCGGCTGCGGGTTTCCGGCAGGGCGACGTGATCATCTCGGCCGACGGACGCAAGGTGATGAACTTCGGCGAACTGGACAGCTATGCGATGCTTCGCAGCGATGTTCCGATCCGCTTCAAGATTGAACGCGACGACAAGACGCTCGAACTGGTGGCGACGCCGGCGCTCGTTGACGTTTCGGATGGCTTCGGCGGCAGTCAGAAGGCCGGCATGCTGGGCTTTGGCGCGCCGCCCCTGATAGCCAGTGTCGAGCCGGGCTCTCCTGCCGAGAAGGCTGGCCTGCGACGCGGCGATTTCATCCAGCGCGCCGATGGCACCGCGATCGGAAGCTTCGAAGACCTGACCCGCCATGTGGCTAAGCGCGGCGGCAATCCCATCGCCTTCCAGGTCTACCGGGGCGGCGAGACGATCACTATCGTCGCAACGCCTGCGATGCTGACCCGGCCGGATGCGGACGGCAAGCCCAAGGCCCGGATGCTGCTCGGGGTCGCCGGCGGCCTGCCCAGCAGCGATATCCAGCGCGTGCGTTACAACCCCATCGAGGCGCTCGCTGGGGGCGTCGCCCGCACCTGGGATGTCCTGGAAACCACAGTCTACTATCTGGGCCGGGTTATCCGTCTGGAGGTCTCGGCCGAACAGATCAGCGGCCCCATCGGTATCGCCAAGACCTCGGGTCAACTGGCTCAAGCCGGCGCTGCTGGCGCCACCGACTTTCCATCGATGCTGCTGGGTTCTGCGGTAGCCCTGATCTGGCTGTCTGCAATCCTCTCGGTCAGCGTCGGTTTCATGAATCTGTTGCCAATTCCCGTTTTGGACGGGGGGCATCTGTTGTTCTATGCCTATGAGGCTATCGCCAGACGACCGCTCGGCGCGCGTCTTCAGGCGGCAGGCTACAGGGTTGGTCTTGCGCTGCTGCTGAGTTTCATGTTGTTCGCGACCTGGAATGATCTGCAGCGCCTAAGCGTCTTCAAATTTTTTGGCGGGCTGTTCTCTTGAGCGGTCGCCTTCCGTCCATGATTGGTCCCATGAACAAAATTCGCGCCCATAGCGCCGCGTTCGCCACCGGTGTGGCGCTTCTCTTCGGTTCGACCGCGATGGTCGCGCCCGCTGCGGCTTTCGCCCAGGCGGCGCAGACCAGCGTGGTGCAGCGGATCGTCGTGCAGGGCAACGAGCGGATCGAGCAGGGCACAGTAATGTCCTATCTGCCGATCCAGCCGGGCGACACCGTGGACTCCGCCCGTCTCGACCTGGCGCTGAAGACCCTGGCGCGGACCGATCTCTTTGCCGACGTGAAGATCGAGATGGTGTCGGGCGATCTGATCGTGAAGGTCGTCGAGAACCCGATCATCAACCAGGTAGTCTTTGAAGGGAACTCGTCCCTGAAGGAAGACAAGCTGAAGGACGAGGTCCAGATCCGTCCGCGCGGCATCTTTACCCGCGCCAAGGTCCAGGCCGATGTGCAGCGCATCATCGAACTCTATCGCCGTTCGGGCCGCATTTCGGCGACCGTGACCCCGAAGGTTGTGGAACTGCCGCAAAAGCGCGTCGATCTGGTGTTCGAGATCAACGAAGGCCCCAAGAGCGGCGTGCTGGGCATCAACTTTCTGGGCAATTCCGAGTATTCGGACAACGATCTGCGCGACGTGATCGTGACCAAGGAGTCGCACTGGTACAAATTCCTGACCAGCAACGACAACTACGACCCCGACCGGATCGAGTACGACCGCGAACAACTGCGTAAGCACTATCGCAACCGTGGCTATTTCGACTTCCGCGTTGTCTCGTCGATGGCCGAACTGGCGCCGGATAAGAACGGCTTTGCGGTCACCTACACCCTGGACGAAGGCCCGAAGTACAAGTTTGGCAAGGTCACGGTCGAGACTGAACTCAAGAAGCTGGATGGGACGCTACTGGCCCAGATCCTGCCGGTCCGCACGGGCCAGCTCTATGAAGACGAGCGCATCGAGCAGGCGACCGACGCCCTGACCTTCGCGGCGGGCGCGGCGGGCTTCGCCTTTGTGGACGTGCGTCCCCGATACGTGCCCAACCGCGAAACCAACACCGTAGATGTGGTCTTCCAGGTTCGCGAAGGCCCGCGCGTCTATGTCGATCGTATCGATATCGTCGGAAACACCCGCACCCTCGACTACGTACTGCGTCGCGAACTCGAAGTGGCCGAAGGCGACGCCTATAATCGCGTGCTGGTCGACCGCTCCAAGAACAACATCCGCCGACTGGGTTTCTTCAAGGAAGTCGATATTGAGGAAGTGCCCGGCAGCGCGCCCGACCGCACGGCCCTGCGCGTCAAGGTCGAGGAACAGCCCACCGGCGAGCTCTCGTTCAGCGCCGGCTACAGCTCGGTCGACAAGCTGGTGCTGGACGTCGGCATTACTGAGCGGAACTTCCGCGGGCGCGGCCAGAACATGCGCGGGCGGATTTCCGTCGGCTCGCTGCGTCAGCAGATTGACTTCGCCTTCACTGAGCCGCGCTTCCTGAACCGCAGCCTGGTGGCCGGCGTAGACGTCTATTCATTCCGCTACGACCTCAGCGACTACGCCGCCTATGACACCCGTTCGGTGGGAGGCAATGTTCGCATCGGCTTCCCGCTGACCCAGAACGCTTCGATGAGCATGCGCTACACGCTGCGTCGCGATGAGGTGAGCGTCTCTGACGGCCTGTGCAACAGCGGCTCGGTTTCGCAGATCCTGTGCCTGCAGCGCGGCGCCTACATGACCTCGCTCGTCGGCTACGGCCTGCGGATCGACAAGCGCAATGACCCAATTCAGCCCACGCGCGGCTGGTTCGCCGACCTGAACCAGGATCTGGCGGGCTTCGGCGGCGACGTGAAGTATCTGAAGACCGAGACCGACGGGGGCTGGTACTGGGGCTTCAACAAGGACTTCATCTTCAGCGCCACGGGTTCGGCCGGTTATATCGAAGGCTGGGGCGGCGACAACGTCCGCATCAACGACCGCTTCTACAAGGGCGGCACCAACTTCCGCGGCTTCGAGACTGCCGGTATTGGCCCGCGCGACATCTCGACCCAGAGCAATTCCATGGGTGCGAAACTATACGCCATCGGCACGTTCGAGTTGACCGTTCCGACTCTTCTTCCCGAGCAATACGGCATCAAGGCCGCCGTGTTCAGCGACTTTGGTACGGCCGGCTTGCTCGATGACGTCGATCGCCAGTCTTCGACCGGCGTGTTCGATCCGAATATCCGCGACAACCTGGGCCTTCGCGCCTCCGCCGGTATCAGTATCGACTGGAAGTCGCCCATGGGCCCCATCCGGTTCGACTTCAGCAAGATCCTTTCCAAGGAAGACTACGACCGGACCGAAACGTTCCGGTTCTCCACCTCCACAAGGTTCCAATGATCATGACTTCCAAGTTCCTGTCCGCGGCCGCTTCGGGCGTCGTCGCCATCGCCATGTCGACCAGCGCCCTGGCCCAGACGGCT
>JANOSS010000123.1:0-3905 GCA_031415995.1 Caulobacter sp.
GCGGTGCTGCGGACCGTATAGGTCAGCTGCATCTTCTCGCCGCGTTCCAGCAGGGGCGCGGCGTCGCGGACGATCTGGGCGTCGAGGGTGTCGGGCACCTCGTTGCGGCCGACCACGGTGTTGTAGGGCTTGTTCTGGCCCGGATCGGCGCGAACCAGCAGGGGGTTGAGGTCAAGGTCGTCGAGGTGCTCGCCGCCGCGGCTGACCTGGGCCAGCAGGTCGGTGCGGCCGACGATGTCCTGCAGGCTCCTGAAGCCCAGTCCGGCCAGGATCTCGCGGACCTCTTCAGCGATGAAGCTGAACAGGTTGATGACCTTTTCCGGCGTGCCGGTGAACTTGGCGCGCAGGGCCTCGTCCTGGGTGCAGACCCCGACCGGGCAGGTGTTGGAGTGGCACTGGCGCACCATGATGCAGCCCATGGCCACCAGAGAGGCGGTGCCGATGCCGAACTCCTCGGCCCCCAGCATGGCGGCGATGACGATGTCGCGACCGGTGCGCATGCCGCCGTCGGCCCGCAGCACGACCGAGTGGCGCAGATTGTTCAGGGTCAGAACCTGATTGGCTTCCGAAAGGCCCATCTCCCACGGACCGCCGGCATATTTCACCGAGGTCTGGGGCGAGGCGCCCGTGCCGCCGACGCCGCCGGCCACCAGGATCACGTCGGCCTTGGCCTTGGCGACACCGGCCGCGATGGCGCCGATGCCGGTCATGGCCACCAGCTTGACCGTCACCCGGGCCACCGGGTTGATCTGCTTGAGGTCATAGATCAGCTGGGCCAGGTCCTCGATCGAATAGATGTCGTGGTGCGGCGGCGGGCTGATCAGCATGACGCCGGGCGTGGCATGGCGCAGCCGGGCGATCATCTCGGTGACCTTGAAGCCGGGCAGCTGGCCGCCTTCTCCAGGCTTCGCCCCTTGGGCGACCTTGATCTCCAGCTCGACGCACTGGTTGAGGTATTCTGCGGTGACCCCGAACCGCCCCGAGGCCACCTGCTTGATGGCGCTGTTGGGGTTGTCGCCGTTCGGCAGCGGCTTGTAGCGCGCCGAGTCTTCGCCGCCCTCGCCCGAGACGGATTTGGCCCCGATGCGGTTCATGGCGATGTTCAGCATGCCGTGGGCTTCGGGGCCCAGGGCCCCAAGGCTCATGCCGGGGGTGACGAAGCGCTTGCGGATCTCGTTGACGCTCTCGACGTCGTCGGTCGAGATCGGGTTGCGGTCCGAGCGCCAGTCCAGCAGGTCGCGCAGCTGGATCGGCTTTTGGGTGCGCAGGCCGTTGGACCAGCGGCGATAGAGCTCGTAATCGCCGGTGTCGCAGGCGCTTTGCAGCGTGTGGATCAGGCGCGCCTCAAAGGCGTGGGCCTCGCCCGACTTGCGCAGCTTGTAGAGGCCACCGACCGGCAGGGTGACGGCGGCGCTGTCCCAGGCCTTCCGGTGCAGCTCGACCGCCTTGCTCTCGACGCCGGCCAGGCCGATGCCGGAGATGCGCGAGGGCATACCGGGGAAGAATTCGGCGGCCAGGGCGCGCGACAGACCGACGGCTTCGAAATTGTAGCCGCCGCGATAGGACGAGATGACGCTGATGCCCATCTTGGAGATGATCTTCAGCAGGCCCGCCTCGATGGCGCCCTTGAAGTTCAGGCAGACATCCTTGAGCGACTTGTCGCCGAGCAGGCCACGCTCGAGGCGATCCTGGAAGCTTTCCTGGGCCAGATAGGCATTGACCGCCGTGGCGCCCACGCCGACCAGCACCGCGAAATAGTGGGTGTCCAGGCACTCGGCCGAGCGGACGATGATCGAGACGTAGGAGCGCAGACCCTTGCCCACCAGGTGGCTGTGGACGCCGCCGGTGGCCAGGATCATCGGCAGGGCGACCCGGTCTTCGCGGCTGTTCTCGTCCGTCAGCACGATGGCCCCGCAGCCGCGCAGCACGGCGTCCTCGGCCTCGGCCCGGATGCGGTCGAGATTGGCGCGCAGGGCGTCGCCGGCCCGGGCCTCGGGGGCGGGCAGGGGCATGGTGCAGTCGATGACGACGACGTTCTTCTCGCCCAGCAGGCCCTGGATGCGCTCGTACATGCCGGTGGTCAAAACCGGGCTCTGCAGCACATAGACATCGGCCTGGGCGGCGTCCTGGGCGAGAATGTTGCCCAGGTTCTTGAACCGGGTCTTCAGGCTCATGACGTTGGTTTCCCGCAACGGATCGATCGGCGGGTTGGTCACCTGGCTGAAGTTCTGGCGGAAGAAGTGACTGAGCGGACGGTACTTTTCCGACAGCACGGCCAGCGGGCTGTCGTCACCCATCGAGCCCACGGCTTCCTTGCCGTCCTCGACCATGGGGGCGAGGATCATTTCCAGGTCTTCAAGGCTGAAGCCGGCGGCGGCCTGACGACGGGTCAGTTCCTCGCGACCATATCTGCGTGGCTCGGGACCCGGGCCGATCTCCTTTTCGAGATCGACCATGTTGCCCAGCCACTCGGTATAGGGATGGCGGCCGGCCAGTTCGTCGATGATCTCGTCTTCGCCATAGAGGCGGCCTTCGAGCAGGTCGATGGCGATCATCCGGCCCGGGGCGATGGCCAGCTTGCGGGTGATACGGCCCTCGGCCACGCCGCACATGCCGGCTTCCGAGCCCATGATCACCAGGCCGTCGTCGGTATAGGCCACGCGCAGTGGGCGCAGGCCCGAGCGGTCCTTGCCGGCCACCACCCAGCGGCCGTCGGTGGCGCACAGGGCGGCCGGACCGTCCCACGGCTCCATGACAGCGTTGCAGTAGCTGTACAGCGCCTGATGGGAGTCGCTCAGGCTGGGGCCGGAGGCTTCCGGCACCAGCAGGGCCTTGGCCATCGGCGCGTCGCGGCCGGCGCGGACCAGCACTTCGAAGGTGTTGTCGAGGCTGGCGCTGTCCGAACCGCCCGGCTGAATCACCGGTTTCACGTCATCCCCGAACTCGCCGAAGGCCTGGGCGGCCATCTTGATCTCGTGGGACTTCATCCAGTTGATGTTGCCCTTGATGGTGTTGATCTCGCCGTTGTGGGCGAGCATCCGGAACGGCTGGGCCAGACGCCATTCGGGGAAGGTGTTGGTCGAATAGCGCTGGTGGAAGATCGCCACATTGGCGGCGAAGCGCTCGTCCTTGAGGTCGGGATAGAACTCGTCGATGGCCTCGGCCAGGAACATCCCCTTGTAGATCAGCGACTTGGCCGACAGCGAGCAGATGTAGAAGCCCGACAGGTTCTGGGCGTGGACGCGCTTTTCGATGCGCTTTCGGCACAGGAACAGGGCGCGCTCCAGCGGCTCGCCTTCCAGGCCGGCCGGGGCGGCCAGCATGATCTGCTCGATTTCCGGACGGGTGGCGTTGGCCTTCTCGCCGATCACGGCGGTGTTCACCGGCACCTGGCGCCAGCCATAGATGTAGAAGCCGAAACGCAGGGCTTCGGCCTCGACGATGGTGCGGCAGGCCTCCTGGGCTCCCAGATCGGTGCGCGGCAGGAAGATCTGGCCCACGGCGATGGCCCCGGCCCGCAGGGCGTGGCCGGTGCGGCGCACCTGGTCGGTGAAGAAGTCCTGCGGCACCGACAGCAGGATGCCTGCGCCGTCGCCGGTCTTGCCGTCGGCGTCGACCGCGCCCCGGTGCCACAGGGCCTTGAGGGCCTTGATCGCCAGTTCGACCACTTCGCGGCGCGGTGTGCCGTCGATGGCGCAGACCAGGCCGACGCCGCAGGCGTCGCGCTCGGTGGTCGGGTCATAGGCGTGACCGTCGATCAGGGCCTGGCGGTTCTTCTGGTAGAGGTCGATCTGGCTCATCGTCTTTGTCTCGTCTCCTTCTCCCCTTGCGGGAGAAGGTGGCCTGCAAGGCCGGATGAGGGGTCGAAAGTCCTATCGGATAAGCCGGTGTGACCCCTCACCCGG
>JANOSS010000124.1:0-28647 GCA_031415995.1 Caulobacter sp.
CCCCCAGCATCTCCGGCGTCGTCGCTTCCAGATCCGCCGCCCCGATCATCACCCCCGCCACCTGGCCCGGAACCTGGGCCAGCACCGCCTCGGCATAGAGCCGCGCCAGAGCCTGCTTGCTGCCCAGCCACCCGGCGTCGCCGTCGCCCGCCGCAAGGGCCGCCGAGGCCGCCAGCGCGCCCTTGGCCAGCATCCAGCCGCCGACCACGTCGCCCAGCAGTTTAAGATAGGCCGTCGCGCCCGACAGCGCGTCGGGCATGGCCCGCGCCCGACGCTCGATCAGCCAGGCCGTGGCGGCGCTGGCGGCGTCCAGGGCCGTCTCCAGGCGCCTGGCCATCGTGCCCAGGGCCGGATCGGCGGCCGCGTTCAGGGCGTCGATCGTGTCGCGGATGTCGTCCATCAGGTCGCCGATCGCCCGGCCTTCGCCAAGGCTCAGCTTGCGGCCGACCAGGTCTATGGCCTGGATGCCGTTGGCACCCTCATAAATCGGGGCGATGCGGGCGTCGCGATAATGCTGGGCCGCGCCGGTCTCCTCAATGAAGCCCATGCCGCCGTGAATCTGCACGCCCTGCGAGGCCACCTCGACGCCCATGTCGGTCGACCAGGCCTTGGCGATCGGGGTCAGCAGTTCCTCGCGCAGCTTGGCGGCGACGCGCTGGTCCTCGGTGGCCCCATGGGCGGCCAGGTCGGCGGCGACGCCGGTCGACAGGCAGATGCCCCGCGCCGCTTCGATCCGGGCCTTCATCAGCATCAGGGTGCGGCGCACGTCAGGATGGTCGAACAGGCGGGCCGCGTTCTCGCCGGTCCAGGCCGAGCGGCCCTGACGGCGCTCCAGCGAGAAAGCCAGCGCTTGCTGATAGGCGCGCTCGGCGATGGCGACGCCCTGGGCGCCGACCTGCAGGCGGGCGGCGTTCATCATCGTGAACATGTGGGCCAGGCCCGAGCCCAGCTGGCCGACCAGCTCGGCCCTGGCGCCCTCGAACAGCATCACGCAGGTGGGCGAGCCGTGGATGCCCAGCTTGTGCTCCAGACCGCCGGCCCGCAGGGCGTTGGCCGCGCCCAGGGCGCCGTCCTCGCCGACCAGGATCTTGGTCGCCAGGAACAGCGAGATACCCTTCACGCCGGGAGGCGCGTCCGGCGTGCGGGCGATGATCAGGTGGACGATATTGTCGGCGACGTCGTGGTCGCCCCAGGTGATGTAGATCTTCTGGCCCGACAGGGTGTAGCCGCCGTCGCCATCCGGCGTGGCCATCGTGGTGATCGCCGCCAGGTCCGAACCGGCTTGGGGTTCGGTCAGGTTCATGGTGCCGGTCCATTCGCCCGAGACCAGACGCGGCAGATACAGGCTCTTCTGGCGGTCCGAGCCGTGGTGGGCCAAGGCCTCGATCGCTCCCAGGGTCAGCATGGGGCACAGGCCAAAGGCCATGTTGGCGGCCTGGAACATCTCGAAGACGCCGACTTCCAGGCTTTTGGGCAGGCCCTGGCCGCCATGGTCAGGGTCAGCCGCCAGGCCGTTCCAGCCACCTTGGGCGAACTGCCGATAGGCTTCGCCGAAGCCCGGCGCGGCGCGGACCACACCGTTTTCCAGTTTCGCGCCGACCAGATCGCCCTGGCGGTTCAGCGGGGCCAGAATATCACTGGCCAGGGCCCCGGCCCCTTCCAGCACGGCCTGAACCGTGTCGGCGTCCGCGTCGGGAAAGGCGTCGGAAAGGCGATCAAAGCCGGCCGCATGCCGCAGCGAAAAAGCGATGTCACGGACAGGGGCGCGGTAGGTCATGAACGGCGAGGCTCCAGATTATCGGTGTTCTGTTTAGGCGCGCGCGGCGGCGGGGCCAAGCCGGCGCGACGTTCGTTCAAGAAGTCACGGCTTCGTGATGTTGCAGCCCTTTATCCTTGCGCCGGACTTCTTAAGTCGAAGAAATCGCAACTGCTGCAATCACAGTTTGGAGATTCCGACCCATGGCCCGTCCCTTCGCCTACGCCGCGCTCGCCGCCGCGCTGTTCACGGCGCCCGCCGCCCTGGCCGCGCCGGGTGTCAGTTCGACCAAGCCCGCCGACCTGCCGGCCGGCGACTATGTGCTCGACAAGACCCACGCCGTGCTGACCGCCAAGCTCAGCCACATGGGGTTCTCCAACTACACCCTGCGCTTTACCAAGCTAGACGCCAGCTTCACCTATGATCCCAAGGTGCCGGAAGCCTCCAAGATCACCGTTACGGTCGACCCCGCCTCGATCGACACCTCGACGGGCGCCGATGCCTTCGGCCTGAAGTTCAACAAGGAACTGGTCGGCGACGGCTGGCTGGAAACGGTCAAGTATCCGACCATCACCTTCGTCTCGACCAAGGTCGATGTGGGCGACGGCAAGACCGGCAAGGTCACGGGCGACCTGACCTTCCATGGCGTGACCAAGCCGGTGGTGCTGGACGTCACCTTCAACGGCGTCGGCGGCAGCTTCATGCCGGGCAGCGTCAAGACCGGCTTCTCGGCCTCGACCACGATCAAGCGTTCGGAATTCGGCGTTTCCAAGTATGTTCCGCTGGTCGGCGACGACGTGACGCTGAACATCGAAGTCGAGTTCAACAAGAAGTAAGCCGGCAAGCATTTTTGAGCGAAGTGGCCTCCGGTTCGCGTCAAGACAATGCATAAGATAAAAGTCTAGACCGACTCTGGAGAGCCTGATGGCCGCGACACGCACGCGCTACACGACGGTGGCGATCGTCATTCACTGGCTGATCGCTGCGGCCATCATCTTCCAGGTCATTCTCGGCTGGAGGGCGGGGGACGGTCCCAAGGGACCAGAGACCTTCGCCCTCTTCCAGCTGCACAAGTCGATCGGGATCACCATCCTGCTGCTCAGCCTGTTCCGGCTGGCCTGGAAGCTGACCCATACGTCCCCGCCGCCGCCGGTGGGCCAGCCCAACTGGGAGCGCATCGCCTCGCACGTGGTGCACTGGGGCTTCTATGGGATCATGATCGGCCTGCCGCTGACCGGCTGGATCATCGTCTCGGCCAGCCGCACCAGTATCCCGACCGTGCTGTTCGGGGTCGTTCCCTGGCCACACCTGCCGCTGCTGCCCGACCTTGCGGAAGGCGCCAAGCACGTCTGGCACGAGATCGGCGAGATCGGTCACAATGTGCTGGTCAAGACCACCTATCTGCTGCTGCTGCTGCACCTGGGCGCGGTGGCCAAGCACCAGATTCTCGACAAGGACGCGGTGTTCAGCCACATGACGCCCGGCGCCAAACCGGGCTGGAAAGAGCCGCGCGCCTGGCTGGCCGCCGCCGGCCTCGCGGCCGTGATCGCCGCCGGCTATCTGTACACGCCGGCCGTCAAGCCGGTGGCTGCGCCTGTGGTCGCCGAGGAGCCTTTTGACGCCCCGGTCGCCCCTGTCGCCCCATCCGCAACGCCGGAGGCTGCGGCGACGCCGGCCGAGCCCGCCGCCACACCGGTCGCGGATCCGGCCCTGAAGGACCCCGTGGCCTGGACGGTGGCCAAGGGCGGCAAGCTCGGCTTCACCGCCACCTGGTCGGGCGACGCCCTGGAGGGCAGCTTCACCCGCTGGACCGCCGATATCCGGTTCTCACCCGAGGCCCTGGACCGCTCCAGCCTGACCGTCTCCATCGACACGGCCTCGGCCCAGACCGGCGACGCCCAGCGCGACGAGAGCCTGCCCAGCGGCGACTTCTTCGACAGCGCCAGCCACCCCAGGGCGACGTTCACGGCCAGCAAGTTCCGCAAGACCGGCGAGGGCCGCTATATCGCCGACGGGACCCTGGACCTGCGCGGCGTCAAGAAGCCGCTCAGCCTGCCGTTCAGCCTGAAGATCGACGGCGACACGGCCACGGCGCGCGGTGTAACCAGCCTTGACCGGACGATGTTCGGGGTCGGACAGGGCGAATGGGCGAGCACGGATCAGATCGCGGCCAAGGTGAAGGTCAGCTTCTCTCTGAAGGCGACACGCAAGTCGTAGAGGCCGCGCGCGCCCTGGCCGCCGGCCGGCTGGTGCTGCTGCCCACCGAGACCGTCTATGGCCTGGGCGCCGACGCGGCCAATCCGGCGGCCGTGGCGGCGATCTTCGAGGCCAAGGGCCGGCCGCGTTTCAACCCGCTGATCGCCCATGTGACCGATATCGAGACCGCCGCGCGGATTGCCGTCCTCGACGCGCGGGGGATGGCTCTGGCCAAGGCGTTCTGGCCTGGCCCCCTGACCCTGGTCGCCCCGATTCGCGACGCTTCGGCGGTTTGCGATCTGGCCCGGGCGGGGCTCGACACCGTGGCCATCCGCGTGCCCGGCCATCCGCTGTCACGGGCCGTGCTGGCGGCGTTCGGCGGGCCGGTGGTGGCGCCCTCGGCCAACCGCTCGGGCCGGCCCAGCCCCACCACCTATGACGACGCCTTTGGCGAGACCGGCGGCGCCTGCGCCGTCACCCTCGATGGCGGTCCCTGCGCGGTCGGCCTGGAATCCACCGTCGTCGCCGTGCTCGACGGCCCGCCCCGTCTGCTGCGACCCGGCGCCGTGACCCGCGCGCAGCTGGAGGCCGTGGTCGGTCCCCTGGCCGAGGCCGAGAACGACGCCAGGCGCTCGCCCGGCCGCATGGCCCTGCACTATGCTCCCGACGCGCCGGTGCGCATCGATGCGGCCGCGCCCGAGCCTGGCGAGGCGTTCCTGGCCTTCGGGCCCTGGCCGGATGGCGAGGGCGTGTTCAACCTCAGCCCGACCGGGTCGCTCAGCGAAGCTGCCGCCAACCTGTTTTCGCTCCTGCGCGCCGCTGATCGGACCAGGCCGGGCGGCATCGCCGTGGCGGTCATTCCTCAGGAAGGCTTGGGCGAGGCGATCAATGACCGGCTTAGACGCGCGGCCGGGTTCGTGGGATAGAGGCCGATGAAATTCAAGATCATGTACCTCGAGGACAAATCCAAGGGCCTGAACGGTCCCGCGCGCATCGGGCGGGTGGGGTCGTCCAAGACCGGCGAGACCCTCTACTATGCCGGTCGCTCGTTCGAGGCCCTGCGCAATTCGGGCCTGAAGGCCAACTTCCGCGACATCGAGACCGGCCAGCCCTTCTGGATCGCCAAGGCCCGCAAGGACGGCGGCGACCGGCTGTTCAAGGGCGCGGGCGATCCGGCCGTGATCGACGACGACGCGCGCGAGGAATACTGGGCCAAGATCCGGGGCATTCCCGATCCTGACCTGGGCTAGGCGTCCAGCGCCGAGCGCACGTCGGTCAGCGGGAAGTCGTCGCCCTTGTAGAGCAGCGGCGCGTCGAGCGATTTTGCCAGGGCGTAGGCGAAGCAGTCGGCGAGATTCAATTTCGCGGGGTGGCGTCGCCGGCCGTAGACGAGATAGGCTTCAAGCGCGGCCGACGCGAGATTCTCATCGGGCATGACGCTGGCGCCCAGCTGCTTGAGCCAGTCGTCAAGATCATCCTGGGTCGCCAGCCGTCCCCGACCTATCAGGATCAACCCTGCCTCGACATAGTTCACTGCCGAGATGCGGGAGGGGTTTCGCTCCAGAACGGCCAGAAAATGCTCAGCCTCCGGCTCGTCGTCGCCAATGGCGACCAGCGCCGAAGCATCGACGACGATCACTGATCGTCTTCCCCATCCGTGACGCCGGGAATTTGCCAGAGCGCGTCGAAATCGGCCTTGGTGACGTTGAGCTTGGTCTTGTCCAGTCCGGCCTTGCGACGAAACTCCGCAGTCGCCGCGCGCATGCTTTCCAGAGTCCGCCGGGGCGATTTGGACTGCTCGCGTTCCAGCGCTTCGCGCGCCAGGGCGTCAATCACGCCGGTGATCGTTGTGCCACGCAAGGCGGCGACTTCGCGCACGACGCGCTCGGTCTCGGGGTTCTTGATGAAGATGCCCATGGCAGGCTCCGGTGGTATATACCCAAGTATATCCTATTCTCGACCGTGCCAAAAGGCGTATCCTCCCGCCCCATGAGCAAGCCCGTTCCCTCCCCTTCTGCCCTTGGGGATACCCTGTCCCGCCTCAAGGCCGTGCTCGGCGAGGGCGGCTGGAGTGAAGACCCTGCCCGCCTGGAGCCCAAGCTGGTCGAATGGCGCGGCCGCTGGCGGGGGCAGACGCCGCTGCTGGTCCTGCCGCGCACGACCGGCGAGGTGGCCGCCGTGGTCGGCATCTGCGCCGCCGACGGCGTGGCCATCACCCCGCAGGGCGGCAATACCGGCCTGGTGGCCGGCCAGATCCCGCAGGGCGAGATCCTGCTCTCCACCGAGAAGCTGCGGGCTGTGCGCGATGTCGACGGCCTGGACGACGTCATGGTGCTGGAGGCCGGCGTCACCCTGTCCCAGGCCCATGAGGAGGCCGCCAGGGTCGGTCGGCGGTTCACGGTCGGCGTGGCTTCGGAGGGTTCCTGCACCATCGGCGGCCTGGTCTCGACCAATGCCGGCGGCACGGCGGTGCTGCGCTACGGCATGATGCGCGAGCAGGTGCTGGGCCTGGAGGCCGTGCTGCCCAATGGTGGGATCTGGAACGGCCTGAAACGCCTGCGCAAGGACAATACCGGCTACGACCTCAAGCAGCTGCTGATCGGGGCCGAGGGCACGCTGGGCGTGGTCACCGCCGCCAGCCTGAAGCTGCACCCGCTGCTGGCCTCGCGGGCCGTGGCCATTGTCGGCCTGGGCTCGCCGGAAGACGCCATCCAGCTGCTGGCCCGCGCCAAGGACGAGACCGGCGGGGCGGTCGAGGCCTTCGAGTTGATGGGCCGGCTGGGCTTTGAGCTGACGATCCGCAATGTGCCGGGCCTGCGCGATCCGCTGCCGTCGATCCATCCCTGGTACGTGCTGATCGAGATCGCCAGCGGCGAGCCCGGCGCGGCCGAGGCGGCGCTGGAGCGGCTGCTGACCAGCGCCCTGGAGCGCGGCCTGATCAGCGACGCGGCCGTGGCCCAGACGCAGACCCAGATGAAGGCCTTCTGGCATATCCGCGAGGGCCATTCGGCCGGGCAGAAGCCCGAGGGCGCGGCCTGGAAGCATGATGTCAGCGTGCCGGTCTCCAAGATCCCGGTCTTCATCGCGCGCGCCGACGCGGCCCTCGCCAGCGCCTATCCGGGCACCCGCATTGTCGCCTTCGGCCATGTGGGCGACGGCAATGTCCACTATGACGTGCTGCGCCCCGTCGGCGGCGACGAGGACGCCCACGAGGCGCTGCGTGACGCCGGCGCGAAGATCGTCCACGACATCACCGCCGGTCTGCACGGCTCGATCAGCGCCGAGCACGGCCTGGGGGCAATGAAGACGGCCGAGGCGCTGGGCTACAAGGATCCGGTCGAGGTCACCGCCCTGCGGGCCATCCGTTCGGCGCTGGATCCACTGCGGATCATGAACCCGCGGGTGCTCTTCTAGCCCGCAGCGCCGCCACGATTGCGACCACGGCGCCCAGCGGGATCACCGCCTTGTGGAAGCCGGCCATATGGCCGGGCCCCAGCAGGTTGATGGCCAGCGGAATGAAGCCCCAGCGGCCGGTGTCGATCTGCATCCAGAACGCGCCGACCCCGACCAGGCTGACCAGGCACCACAGGACGCGAAACCGCAGGGCCTTGGTCGCGGCGACCAGGATCAGCGCGACGACCATCGGGATCGGCCAGGCGAGGGCGGCGAGATGGCCGAGAGCTTGGGGTGTCATGGGCGCGGGATAGCGGGCGGGCGGGGCGGCGTCGAGGGGCGGGCGGTAGGCGGACTTTCCGGTATTCGGCAAGGGGGTGGAAACAGGGCCTACAAATCGAAAGCTTGGCGGATTATTTGAGCAGCTTCGTTTGGGGAGCGTGCGGCCATATCGATCTCCAAATCGTAGCGAATTCCGGCGTGGACGCGGCGATACTGCCAGCGCGCTAAGCCTATATCGCGGTCACCCCTTTCGAGCTCTCGCCGCTCCAGTACATCCAAAGGTGCGAACAGGCCGACCAATCTGAAGTCGAAATTCTTGAGTAACCGCCTATATTCGTCCGCTTCACCGCTCTCGAACATAACATCGTCGACGACTATATTATTACCCTGCTCGGCCATGGCGTATATGGCGTGGCGCATGCCGCTCATTAGTCGAGCAAGCACAGGGCCGCTGTGAATCACAACGGACGGGTAGCCATCCTCTTCGATTGTATCAAATATGTATCCGTCTGGATGTCCAAACATCGCCGGAGGCAGCATTTCCAAGAATGCGTCCATTTGGATGTGCAACAGAGGTTCTTTGGCTATGAGTTGAAGGGCCTTGGCCGTCGATGTCTTGCCGACGCTGCCGGTGCCGTTGAGGACGATTACAGTGGGCTTTTTCATGCTGATCAGCGAACCAAGTCATCTATGGCCTGTCAACTTCCGCTCAGGCGATCGTCTCGCCGTGAGATTTAAGGATGGCTCCCTTCGGCGCGAAGGTATCTTGGACAGCCACACAAATGCTTGTCATCCCGGCCGCAGCGAAGCGGAGAGCCGGGACCCAGGGGCAACCGCGCTGCGTCGGCCCTTGGGTCCCGGGTCGGCTTCGCCGCCCGGGATGACAAGGTTTTGTGGAGCGAGAATGGGGATGGAGGGCGCTGTATCCCCGTGCTTTCCCGAACAAACCCTAGCCAGATCAAACGCTTGTAAAAAACCTGATCGCGCCTGTCAGACGCGCTGAAACCTCCCGTATTCTGTCCCCACCTCGTCGCGAGGAAAGGGCGCAAGGCCAGCGACCAATGCGGCGGCGGGGGGTGATCGAGCGGGACATGGGTCGAGGGGGATACTCGACCGGTCCGGGGATCCTGGCGTTGCAGGACCCGCCCGCCGCCGGCGTGGTTGAAGGCAAAAGGGCGTGTCTGGCTGAAAGCCCGTCCTCTTCGATCGCCGGAGCGTGCTGGAAACGGTGCGGTTCGGGTCCCGGTAAGGCCTTAAGAGGGCCACCCGACGGGAGGCTGACGGAAAACGATGACGCGGAGCGGACGGCTTCGTCGAAACGGTATTCTCTATCCAATCATCCGGACGTGGCCCGGACGCTCCGCGACCCTTTCCACCAACTCGGCGGTTCCCGCGCGAGGCTGCGAAGCCGTGTCCGCCAGACTTGCCCCCTACGGGCTGCTGCGCAGCCGTCTTCCCTCGGAGGGGGAAGATGAAACACGCAGATCAGGAGGGGGCCCGTGACCACCAATCCCCAAGCTCCCGCTAGCGATCCCCCTCAGGACACTCTATCTCCCGCCCATGCTGATGGTCATCTCCCCCGCCAAGTCGCTGGACTTCACCGCGCCCGATCAGGTGCTGCCGCTGACGACGCCCGAGCTGAAGGACAGGATCGCCGAGCTGGCCAAGGTGACGCACAAGCTGACCGCCGCCGATCTGCGCCGGCTGATGCACATTTCCGAAAAGCTGGCCGATCTGAACCGCGAGCGCTTTCAGGCCTTTGACCCCGAGGTCGAGGACGGCCTGCAGGCCGTGATCGCCTTCAACGGCGACGTCTATGGCGGTCTGGCGGCGCGGGAACTGGATCGCCCGGCCCTGGACTGGGCTCAGGACCATCTGCGGATCCTGTCGGGCCTGTATGGCGTGCTGCGACCGCTGGACGCCCTGCAGCCCTATCGGCTGGAGATGGGCACGCGGCTGAAGACCAAGCGCGGGTCCAATCTGTATGACTTCTGGGGCGAGACCATCGCCCAGACCCTCAACGCCGCCGCCGAAGGCCACGCCGACAAGACCCTGGTGAACCTCGCCAGCCAGGAATATTTCGGGGCCGTCGACGCCAAGGCCCTGAAGCTGCCGGTCGTCACCTGCCACTTCAAGGAGGAGAAGGCGGGCCTGCTCAAGGTGCTGGGCTTCTTTGCCAAGAAGGCCCGGGGCCGGATGGCGCGCTACATCATCGACAACCGGGTCGAGCAGGCCAAGGATCTCAAGGCCTTCGACCTGGACGGCTATGCTTTCCGTCCCGCGCTCTCGACCAGTACCGATTGGGTTTTCGCTCGCCCCCAACCCTGAATTCATCTATCGGTGAATTTATAAGCGCTCGCCCTGCGCCATGGCGAGTTATATGCTGCGCTGCAGCAAATATTAGGGTCGCAATTAAAGGAACCGCGTCGCCATGGCCGTTGATTTCGGTTTGCAGGGCCAGGTCGCCATCGTCACCGGCTCGACCAGCGGCATCGGTCACGCGATGGCCGATGCGCTCGCCGCCCAGGGCGTCAACATCGTCCTGAACGGTCTGGGCGAGATGACCGCCATCGAGCGGACCCGCTCCGAACTGGCTGAGCGGCACGGCGTCGAGGTGCTGTACAACGGCGCCGACATGACCAAGCCCGACCAGATCGCCGACATGGTCCGCGCCGCCAAGGCCGAATTCGGCGAACTGGACATCCTGATCAACAACGCCGGCATCCAGCACGTGGCCCCGATCGAGGACTTTCCCACCGACAAGTGGGACCAGATCATCGCCATCAACCTGACCTCGGCCTTCCACGCCACCAAGGCGGCCGTGCCGATCATGAAGGCCCAGGGTCGCGGCCGGATCATCAATATCGCCTCGGCCCACGCCCTGGTGGCCTCGCCGTTCAAGTCCGCCTATGTGGCCGCCAAGCACGGGGTGCTGGGCCTGACCAAGACGGTCGCCCTGGAAGTGGCGACCTTCGGCATCACCTGCAACGCCATCTGCCCGGGCTTCGTGAAGACCCCCCTGGTCGAGGCCCAGATCGCCGACCAGGCCAGGACCCGCGGCATCAGCGAGGAGGCCGTCATGCGCGACGTCATCCTGGCCAGCCAGCCGACCAAGCAATTTGTCACCTTCGACCAGCTTTCCGGCATGCTGCTGTATCTGGTTTCCGACGCCGGGGCCTCGGCCAACGGCGCCGCCTTCCAGATCGACGGCGGCTGGGTGGCGCAATAGGGGAACCGGGCCATGCCCATCGGCCCGTTCAGGAAGAAGCCCGCCGGCCCCCGGCCGCTGAGTCTCGCCCTGCAGGGCGGCGGCTCGCACGGCGCTTTCGAATGGGGCATCCTCGACCGGTTGCTCGAGGAAGACGATATCGAGATCAAGGCGGTGACCGCCGCCTCGGCCGGGGCGATGAACGCCGTCTGCCTGGCCCACGGCCTCATTGAGGGCGGCCGCGACGGGGCTCGTACGACGCTGGAGGCCTTCTGGCGCGGCACAAACCGGGCCGGCGGCCAGAACGTGTTCGGCGACTCCGCCATCTGGACCAAGGCCTTTTCCGGCCCCGACTGGCTGAAAAATACCCCCGGCTGGCGGATGGCCGAGACCCTGGCCATGAGCCTGTCGCCTTACGAATTCAATCCGTTCAACCTCAATCCGCTGCACGACGTGCTGGAAGCGACGGTGAATTTCGAGACGATCCGCCAGCGCTCGCCGATCAAGCTGTATATCGCCGCCACGGCGGTGCGGCTGAGCAAGGCCAGGATCTTCCGCGAGACCGAGCTGACCGCCAAACACATCATGGCCAGTGCTTGCCTGCCCCAGGTGTTCCAGGCGGTGGAGATCGACGGCGAGCCCTATTGGGACGGCGGCTTTCTGGCCAATCCGCCCCTGTGGCCGCTGTTCTATGACGACACGCCCGACGACATCCTGATCGTCAGCCTCAATCCCTTCGTCCGCGACGAGACGCCAAGGTCGCCGGGCGAGATCATGGACCGCCTGAACGAAATCACCTTCAATTCGTCGCTGGCCGCCGAGCTGCGGGCCATCGGTTTTGTACAGAAGCTGCTGGATGACGGGCTGCTCAAGGACACCGCCAAGGGCCGCTATCGCAAGATGCTGGTCCACGCCATCACCGCCGACGGGCCGCTGGCCGACCTGTCGCTGTCGACCAAGTTCAGCACCGAGTGGAGCTTCCTGCTGGACCTCAAGGAACGGGGCCGCATCGCCGCCCAGACCTGGCTGGACGACTGCGCAACCTGTATCGGCGTGAAGTCCAGCATCGATCTGAAGACTGGATTTCCATGAACCATCCCGTGCCCACCGTCGGCGTGGTCTGTCTGCGGGGCGACCAGGTTCTGCTGATCAAGCGCGGCACGGCGCCCAGGCTTGGCCAGTGGAGCCTGCCCGGCGGCCGGATGGAGCTGGGCGAGACCACGATCGCGGCCGGCCTGCGCGAACTGAAGGAGGAGACCGGCGTCGAGGCCACGATCCTGGGCCTGATCGACGTGATCGACGGCGTCTTTCCCGCCAGGCCCTCGCTTGACGGAAAGCCGGGAGAAATTACCCGCCACTACGTCTTGATCGACTATGCCGCCCGCTGGGTCTGCGGCGAGCCGGTGGCCGGCGACGACGCGGCCGAGGCGCGGTTCGTTTCCCGCGAGGAGGCCATGGCCCTGGTCGAATGGGACGAGACCCGGCGGATGATCACCGAAACCTATGAGCGGTTCGCCGCCTGAGGCCCGGACGTAGCGGCGCCCTTGACGCGGGCTGCGGCTGCGCCTCTCTTTCAAACAAACGTTCAAGGGAGAAACGCCATGGCCTACGCGCCGTTCAATCTGGCCGGCAAGGTCGCGCTCGTCACCGGCGGCAATCGCGGCATCGGCCTGGGCATGGCCAGCGCGATGGCCCAGGCGGGCGCCGACATCGTCATCTGGGGCTCCAATGCCGAGCGTAACCAGGCCGCCGAGGGAGAGCTTCTGAAATACGGCGTGCGGGTCAAGGCCCAGACCGTCGACGTTTCCGACGAGACCCAGGTGGCGCAGGCGATGGTCGAGGCGGTCGAGGCCATGGGCCGGGTCGACTCGGTGTTCGCCAATGCCGGCGTGGGCTTTGGCTCGCCGTCCTTCGTGGACATGCAGACCGAGACCTATCGCAAGGTGCTGGCGGTCAATCTGGACGGCGTGTTCTTCACCCTGCGCGAGGCCTGCCGCCACATGGTGGATCGCGCCAAGTCGGGTGATCCGGGCGGCTCGCTGGTCGGCATCGCCTCGCTGGCCGCCATCGAGGGCGCGGCCCGCAACGAGGCCTATGCGGCGACCAAGGGCGCGGTGATCTCGATGATCAAGTCGGTGGCCGTGGAGCATGCCCGCTATGGCGTTCGCGCCAACGCCATCCTGCCCGGCTGGATCGCCACCGACATGACGGCCGGCGCCCAGGGCAATTCGGCCTTCGCCGAGAAGGTCATTCCCCGGGTCCCGGCCCGGCGCTGGGGCGAGCCCGCCGACTTTGGCGGCATGGCGGTCTATCTGGCCTCGGACGCCTCGAGCTATCACTCGGGCGACACCCTGATCATCGACGGCGGCTATTCGATCTTTTGATTTCTGGATTCCGGCGTCGAAGAAAACCCTTATGCAACAAGGGTCTTGCGAAGGTGCCGGCTTGGTGAGAGACTTTTCCGGAAGGTAGCCTGGACATCAGATCCGGGTGCCTTTCGAGGAAACGAACAGATGACCCCGCAAGACGTCGTCGCTCTGGCTCCCCCGCGTGGCATGCTGGCCCTTATCGCCATGATGCTGACGGCGATGGCCGCCTGCTTCTTCACGACCGAGGCCACCACCGAAGCGGTGCGCGCCGACCGGGTCTGATCCCGCTGACCTCGCGGCACGCTTGCTAGCCTGCCGACCCGACGCCCATTCTCCCGGAAAATAATGGGAGGACGGATTTCATGGCGCTGCATACGCCCCTTTGCGATCTTCTGGACATCGAGCACCCGATCCTGCTGGCCGGTATGGGCGGCGTCTCCTACGCCCCGCTGGCGGCGGCTGTGTCGAACGCCGGTGGCTATGGCGTGCTGGGCATGGCCGGGACGTCTCCCGACTTCATCCGTGAGCAGATGCGCCAGGTCCGGGCCCTGACAGACCGGCCATTCGGCGTCGACCTGCTGGCCGCCACCCCCGACGCCCTGACCGACAGCGTCGAGGTCATCATCGCCGAAGGCGCCTCGTCCTTTATCGCGGGCCTCGGCGTGCCGCTGCCGATCATCGCGCGCCTGAAGTCGGCGGGTCTGAAGGTCATGGTGGTCTGCGGGGCGGTGAAACATGCGGTCAAGGCCGAGCAGGCCGGCTGCGACGCAGTGATCTGCCAGGGCGGCGAGGGCGGCGGCCACACCGGCCTGGTCGGCACCCTGCCTCTGGTCGCCCAGGCCGTGGACGCCGTGAAGATCCCCGTGGTCGCCGCCGGCGGCCTGCACGACGGCCGGGGCCTGGCGGCAGCTCTGGCCCTCGGGGCCCAGGGCGTCTGGATGGGCACGCGGTTCATCGCCTCGACCGAAGCCCATGCCGGCGATCTGTATCGTCAGGCGGTGGTCGATGCGGCCGACGGGGACACCGTTCGCACCCGCTGCTATTCGGGCAAGCCGATGCGGGTGAAGAAGAACCCCTATGTCGAGGACTGGGAGGCGCGCCCTACGGACATCCAGGGCTTCCCCCAGCAAGCCATGGTCTCGATCCGCAATGGCGCCATGGGCGGCATCGGCGGTCAGATCGAGGGCCTGGACGCCGAAAAGTCGTGCTTTGCCATGGGCCAGAGCGC
This sequence comes from Caulobacter sp., assembly GCA_031415995.1. Classification (GTDB taxonomy): domain Bacteria; phylum Pseudomonadota; class Alphaproteobacteria; order Caulobacterales; family Caulobacteraceae; genus Caulobacter. The sequence continues at coordinate 14,433 of JANOSS010000124.1, forward strand.
GGGCGGCATTCGCGAGGTGCTGCCGGCCGGCGTGATTGTCGAGCAACTGGTCGCCGAGGCCCGCGCCGCGATCAGCCGGATCTCCGCGCTCAATCGGTAGTATCGACCTCGGGGAGCAATCTCTGGAAGTGGCGCTCGACGGCGTCATGGCATTCGCAGGCCCGCCGCTCCAGCGCCGGACGGTCGAGGATCTCGATCCGCCCGCGGCCGGTCGCGATCACGCCGTCGTCCTGCAGGGCGCGGGCCACGGCGGTGACGGTGGTGCGCTGCACGCCCATCACCTGGGCCAGGGCCTCCTGAGTCAGGCGGATCGGCTCGTCGCCGGCCCGGTCATGCGTGGACAGCAGCCAGCGGCAGTAGCGCTGCTCGACGCCGTGCAGGGCGTTGCAGGCCGTTGATTGCATCATCTGAGCCAGCAGAACGTCGGCGTAGCGGGCGAAGAGGTCGGCCAAGGCCGGCGACTGGCCCTTGGCGTCTTCCAGGCGGGCGGTGGGAATGCAGAAGGCAAGGCCGGGCACGCGGACCACCGCACGGCCATAGGCGGGCTTGAAACCCGCGCTGACGATACCGCCGATGGCGCCTTCGCGACCCACATTGGCGACCTCGACCTCCTGGCCCTCCCGGGAGACGACCAGCAGCGAGATCATGGTGGCGTGGCAGGGCAGGTGCGTGGTCGTGACGTCTTCGCCGCAGTCGAACAGCATCGCGTCGCGTTGCAGCTCGACCTTGCGCATATGGGGCGCCAGCAGGTCCAGTTCGCGCCTGCGCAGCGCGCCCAGCAGACGATTGGAGGCGAGGCCGGAACGCCCGACGATCGGTTCGCGCAGCGCCTGGCTTTCACCGTTGTCCGCCATGATGGATCCTCCACGGCCGCGCCGCTTGCTTGGCCATAGCGCGCAAGCGGCGCTTTAGTTTCCAATCGACGCGGCGAAGCTTCCAAGGCAGGTTGGAGCGCACCACGGAGAACGCGGCATGCGCACCGGCTATGTCCTCAAAACGCGGCTCAGCGAGTATGGCGCCCTGTGGCTGGCGTCTTTCGTGATGGTCCTGGCCGGCGTGGGCTTTGTCACCTTCGCCCTGGGGCGGGATCTGGTCGATGTCGCCGACACGGTCCTGCCGATCAGTTTCGCCCTTCTGGGCCTGGCGGTGGTGATCGGCGTAGGCGCGACAGTGGCCTCATCGACGAGCCTGATCGCCAAATGCCTGGTCACCTTGCTGGCCTTGCTGCTGATCCTGCCGCTGCTGTGGTCGCCGGTTCTGGCCGTGCTGATCATCGCGACCGTCGGCCAGGTCGCGATCGAATATTCGCAGGCCTACGCCCAGTTCCGGATCATCGTCAGCCAGTTGATCTACCCGGTGGTGGCGATGCTGGTGGAGGGGCCTCTGGTGGCGGCGGTCTGGAACGCCTTCCAGATCGTGGCTTCGATTGTCGGCTTTGTGGCCTCGGCCCTGCAGGTCTGGCGCGTGGTCAAACCGTGGCTGGCGCGCTCGGCCCTCGAAGCCTGAGCCTGTTCAGCTGAGCAGTGTGGGCGCAGGCAGGGTGCAATCTTCGTCCTGCACGACGAGCAGGACCGGCATGCCGACGCCTGTGGACTGCTCGGCCAGACGGGACACTGCCGCAGTCGCCTGACGCTGGGTCGCGTAATGCCCAAATCGCAGGTGCTCGCCCACGATGGACCAGTGATCGCCGACCCGGATAACGCCATAATGCACTTCAGTCATGATCGACCTCCTTGCAGTACGCATACCCTCGCGCCGATCCATGGCGATCGCAAGGCCCGATACGCCATCACATCGCCACGGACTCGCGCGAGGGGCGCGTAGTGGTGACATCAGGACGCCAGCCGGGGATACTGTGACCATGCTCCGCTTGCCTGTCGCCGCCCTGATCATCGCCTGCATAGCCACCACCGCCCTCGCCCAGGAGCGCGAGCCGGAAGAGCGCCAGCGCCTGCTGGACCTTGCCTATTCGCTGGGCGAGAGCCACGCCCTGCGGCAGACCTGCGAAGGCCTCAACGACCAGTTCTGGCGCTCACGCATGGTGCGGCTGACCGAGGTGGAGCAGGCCGAACAGGCCTTTGACGCCCAGTTGCGCGAACGGTTCAACACCGGCTTCGCCGCGCGTCAGGGCGAGTTTCCGCTGTGCGACGCCGCCAGCCGCAAGGCCGAACAGCAATCGGCGCGCAAAGGCCAGGCCCTGGCTCTGAAGCTCTCGCAATCCATCCGCATGATCCCGCGTGGCGAGACCGCGCCGGATTCCATGGCGGAGGAGATCGCCCCGCGCTAACCTGCGCCTCTTGGTTGTGCAGGGAGCTTCGTCTTGGCCTCATATCTGGTTCCGCTGGTTCTCCTGGTCCTGGCGCTTTTTCTGGTTGTCAGCGTCATCAAGATCGTGCCGCAGGGGCGCGAGTTCACCGTCGAACGGTTCGGTCGCTACACCCGCACGCTCAAGCCCGGCATCAGCATCCTGACCCCCTTCGTCGAGACCATCGGCCGACGGGTCAACATGATGGAGCAGGTGCTGGACGTTCCCCAGCAGGAGGTCATCACCAAGGACAACGTGTCGGTGAAGGTCGATGCCATCGTCTTCATCCAGGTGATGGACGCCGCCCAGGCCGCCTACAAGGTCGACAACCTGATGTACGCCATCACCCAGCTGGCCCAGACCAACCTGCGCACCGTGGTCGGTTCGATGGAGCTGGACGAGGTGCTCTCACAGCGCGACCAGATCAACACCCGTCTGCTGTCGACCATCGATCATGCCACCGGTCCCTGGGGCGTCAAGATAGCCCGCATCGAGATCAAGGATCTGACCCCGCCGGCCGACATCACCAACGCCATGGCCCGCCAGATGAAGGCCGAGCGCGAGCGTCGCGCGGTGATCACTGAGGCCGAGGGCGAGAAACAGGCCGCTATTGCCCGCGCTGAAGGGCAGAAACAGTCGGCCATCCTTCAGGCTGAGGGCCGCAAGGAAGCCGCCTTCCGCGATTCCGAGGCCCGCGAGCGCGAAGCCGAGGCCGAGGCCAAGGCGACGGCCTTCGTGTCGGAGGCCATCTCCAAGGGTGACGTCAACGCCATCAACTACTTCATCGCCCAGAAATATGTCGAAGCCTTCGGCGAACTGGCCCGCTCACCCAACGCCAAGACCGTCATTGTGCCCGCCGACTTCGCGGGCCTGACCGGAACGGTCGCGGGCGTGGCCGAGCTGGTCAAGACGCTGGGCGGCTCCAGCGCCGTTACACCCACCCCGCCAATCCCGCGCACCAACACGCCGACCGGCGGCGCCAAGAGGGTCTGAGCCGATGGACGCCCTGGCGAGCTTCTATGCGATGCACCCCTTCTGGGTCTGGCTGGCCGCAGCTGCGGTCTTCCTGGCCATCGAGGTCGGAACCGGCAGCGGCTGGCTGCTATGGCCGGCGGCCTCCTCGGCCCTGGTCGGCGTGCTGGCCCTGGTCGTGCCGATAAACCTGCCGGTCGAGATCGCCCTGTTCGCGATCCTGACCATCGCCACCACCTATCTGGCGCGCCGCTTTCTGCGGCCGGTGCTGGAGGGCGATGCGCCCGACCTCAACGACCCGCTGCTGCGCCTGATCGGCCGCGACGGCGAGGTGCTGTCGACCTTCGAGGCGGGCATGGGCCGGGTGTTTGTCGACGGCAAGGAATGGCAGGCGCGGCTTGACGGCGGTCCGCCCCTGCCGGGCCAGCGCATCCAGGTGGTGGGCGTTGACGGCGCCACCCTGACGGTTCGCGCCTACTAGCTGTCCACGGGCCGAAGGGCGCGTCTGGCGCCGGGCCGGACGCGTCCCCATCTGGCCGTTACCCCGCCGCTTGCATCGCGCGGGATCTTCAGGGGGACCCGTGACGGGCATCATATCGGTATCGGGTCTGACCAAGACCTATGCTTCAGGCCATCAGGCCCTGAAGTCGGTGGATCTGGACATCCGTCAGGGCGAGATCTTTGCGCTGCTGGGGCCCAACGGGGCCGGCAAGACCACCCTGATCAGCATCATCTGCGGCATCGTCAATCCCAGCACAGGAACGATCCTGGCCGACGGCCACGACGTGGTGCGCGACTATCGCGCCGCTCGCAGCAAGATCGGCCTGGTGCCGCAGGAACTGAACACCGACGCCTTCGAGACCGTCTGGGCGACGACGCGGTTCAGCCGGGGCCTGTTCGGCAAGGCCCCCAACGACGCCTATATCGAGAAGATCCTCCGCGACCTGTCGTTGTGGGACAAGAAGGACGCCAAGATCATGACGCTGTCGGGCGGCATGAAGCGCCGGGTGATGATCGCCAAGGCGCTCAGCCACGAGCCGACCATCCTGTTCCTCGACGAGCCCACCGCCGGTGTCGATGTCGAGTTGCGCCGCGACATGTGGGTGATGGTCCGCGCCCTGCGCGAAAGCGGCGTCACCATCATCCTGACCACCCACTATATCGAGGAGGCCGAGGAGATGGCCGACCGGATCGGGGTGATCAGCAAGGGCGAGATCATCCTGGTCGAGGACAAGGCTGTGCTGATGCGCAAGCTGGGCAAGAAACAGCTGACGCTGCAGCTGCACAGCCCGCTGACGGCCGTCCCCGCCGCCCTGTCCAGCTATCCGCTTGAGCTGGCCAGCGACGGCCACGAACTGATCTATACGTTCGACGCTCAGGCCGAGGAAACCGGCATCGCCGAGCTCCTGCGCCGCCTCGGTGAGGAAGGTGTCGATTTCAAGGATCTGCATACCAGCCAGAGCTCGCTGGAAGACATCTTCGTCAGCCTCGTGAGCGACGCCAAATGAACCTGCACGCCATCAAGTCCATCTACCGCTTCGAGCTGGCGCGGTGGTTCCGCACCTTGGCCCAGAGCATCCTGGCTCCGGTAATCTCGACCTCGCTGTATTTCGTGGTCTTCGGCTCGGCGATCGGCTCGCGGATGCAGTCGATCGACGGCGTCAGCTATGGTGCCTTTATCATTCCCGGCCTGGTGATGCTGTCCCTGCTCAGCGAGAGCATTTCCAACGCCGCGTTCGGCATCTACATGCCCAAATGGGCCGGCACGATCTATGAACTGCTGTCGGCGCCGGTCTCATGGATCGAGACGGTGATCGGCTATGTCGGGGCCGCCGCCACCAAGTCGGTGCTGCTGGGCCTGCTGATCCTGGCTACGGCGCGACTGTTCGTGCCGTTCGAGATCGCCCACCCCTTCGTGATGGCGCTGTTTCTGGTGCTGACGGCCGTGACCTTCAGTCTGTTCGGCTTCGTGATCGGGGTTTGGTCCGACAACTTCCAGAAGTTGCAGATCGTGCCGGCCCTGATCATTACGCCCCTGACCTTCCTGGGCGGCAGCTTTTACTCGATCAACATGCTGCCCGAGTTCTGGCAGAAGGTGACCCTGTTCAACCCGGTGGTCTATCTGATCAGCGGCTTCCGCTGGAGCTTCTACGGCGTTTCCGACGTCGGCGTCGGCATCAGCCTGGCCATGACCTGCGTGTTTTTGGCCATCTGCCTGACGGCGGTGTGGTGGATCTTCAAGACGGGCTATCGGCTGAAGACCTGAGGTCTTGCGAGGGGCCGTCGGTTGCCGTCGGCTCCTCGACCTTCAGGCCCGCTTGGGGAAACCCCTTGGCGACCATCGAAGCTTCGGCGGTGCGGATCATCGCGCGCTCGCCGTTGAAGGTGGCCAAGGCCTGCCAGGCGTCGAAAAAGCCGGGATTGGCGCGGGTGTCGATGGCGGGCTGCACAACGACCAGGTGCAGCTCCCGCGCCTTGAGCCTCTGTATCACCTCCAGCACATCGACCATCGCGCCGGCCAGGGCGTGGAGGCTGAGCACGGCCAGGGTTCCGCCGGGCTCCAGCGCGGCCAGCGCGCGGTCCAGCCCTGGCCGCATGACGCCGCCCGCTAGGCAGCGGTCGCTGAACACCTCCTCGCATCCCAGCAGGAGCAGCCGCTCCTCCTGGGCCGGACTGAAGAAGACGCCGCGCACGGGCGGCAGGCGGTAGTAGCCGACAAACTTCATGTCAGCCGCCTCAGCCCCGCCGTTCGCTCAGGCCCTTGTTGGCCAGTTCGTCAGCCCGTTCGTTCAACGGATGGCCGGCATGGCCCTTGACCCAGCGCCAGTCGACCTCGTGTCGGTTGCGGGCGGTGTCGAGGCGCTTCCACAGATCGTCGTTCTTGACCGGACTCTTGTCGGCTGTGCGCCAGCCTCTGGCCTTCCAACCATGGATCCACTGGGTGACGCCCTTCATCACATACTGGCTGTCGGTGTGCAGCTCGACCTTGCAGGGCTTGGTCAGGGTTTCCAGCGCCATGATGGCGCCCATCAGCTCCATGCGGTTGTTGGTCGTATGGGCCTCGCCGCCGCAGATTTCTTTCTTCTTTTCGCCGTAGAACATGATCGCGCCCCAGCCGCCCGGGCCGGGATTCCCCTTACAGGCGCCGTCAGTATAGACGATGACCTTGGGCGTCATGCTCCGGTTCCGAACAGGGTCAGGCCCTCGCGGTGCACGGCCAGCTTGCGCTCGTACTCCATGGGGTCATGCGGCTTGACCAGGGCGCCGGCGGGCGTCGCCTTCCAGTCGGCCAGACGGGTCAGGAAGAACCGCATCGCCGCGCCGCGCGCCAGGATCGGCAGGGCCTGCTTTTCGACAGGGCTCAGCGGCCGACGACGCTGATAGCCGGTCAGCAGCGCGGCGGCGGCGGTGGCGTTGAAGCTGCCGTCCTGCTCGAAGCACCAGGCGTTGAGGGTCACGGCCACGTCATAGGCGTAGCTGTCGTCACAGGCGAAATAGAAGTCGATCGCGGCCGCGAACTTTCCATCGGGCTTGAAGAAGACGTTGTCGGGGAAGTAGTCGGCATGGATCACGCCCGACGGCAGGTCGTGCGGCCAGGCCAGGGCCAGCTCGGCCAAATCCTTTTCGATGGTCGCGGCCAGGCCGGGCTTCAGATCCTCGGCGCCCTTGCGATGCTTGGAAAACAGCGGCGCCCAGTAGGGCTGGCCCAGATCATTGACCCGGCGACCGGCATAGCCTTCGCCGGCCAGGTGAAGTTGGGCCAGACCTTCGCCGGCCTCGCGGCAATGAGCGACGGTGGGGCGGCGCACCGACAGGCCGGACAGGAACTGCACCAGGGCCGCAGGCTTGCCGCGCAGGGTCTTGAGCGTGCGACCGGCGTGATCCGCTATCGGCGTGGCGCTGGGAAAGCCGCGATCGGCCAGCCAGCGCATCAGATTGAGGAAATAGGGCAGGTCTTCCGGCGCAGCGCGCTTTTCATAGACCGTCAGGATGAACCGCCCGGCCTGCGTCTCCAGCAGGAAGTTGGAGTTCTCCACGCCTTCGGCGATGCCCTTGAACGCCAGGGCTTGCCCCAGGTCGAAGTCGGCCAGAAAGGTGGCGAGTTCTTCGTCGGTGATGTCGGTATAGACGGCCATGACCGGGGGATGCGGGAGCCGGCGCTGGCGGTCAAGAGGTCGCCTAGGTCGTCAACAGTCTCGGCAGCTTGAACGTCACCGTCTCGCGGGCCTCGATCAGGTCTTCGATGGTGACGTCGAAGCGGGCGGCGATGGCGTCGATGACGCCCTGCACCAGATCCTCAGGCGCGGAGGCGCCGGCCGTCAGGCCCACGCGGGAGACGCCCTCGAACCACGACCAGTCCAGGCCGTCGGCGTCATCGATCAGGCGGGCGTCCCTGGCCCCGGCCTTCAGGCCGACCTCCGCCAGACGCACCGAGTTGGACGAGTTGCGCGACCCGACCACCAGCACAAGCTCCGTCCCTTGGGCCAGATGCTTGACCGCATCCTGACGGTTGGTGGTGGCGTAGCAGATGTCTTCCTTGTGCGGCGCGGCGATGCCGGGGAAGCGAGCCTTGAGCAGGTCGACCATGTCGGCGGTGTCGTCGACCGACAGGGTGGTCTGGGTCAGGAACGCCACATTCGAAGCGTCCTTGGGAATCCAGGCGCGAGCGTCGTCGATATTCTCGATCAGGGTGACGGTGCCTTCGGGAAGTTGGCCCATGGTGCCGACTACTTCGGGATGACCGGCATGGCCGATCAGCACGATCTCGCGTCCTGAGTTGAAATGCTTTTGGGCCTCGACATGGACCTTGGAGACCAGCGGGCAGGTGGCGTCCAGATAGATCATCTGGCGGGCCTTGGCCTCGGCCGGCACCGACTTGGGCACCCCGTGGGCCGAGAACACGATCGGGCGGTCGTCGGGGGCTTCGGACAGCTCCTCGATGAACACCGCGCCCAGCGCTTTCAGGCGGTCGACGACATGGCGGTTGTGGACGATCTCGTGGCGCACATAGACCGGCGCGCCGAATTTCTCGATGGCGCGCTCGACGATCTGGATGGCGCGATCGACGCCCGCGCAGAAGCCCCGGGGGCTGGCGAGCACGACGGTGAGCGGCGGACGGACCGGGGCGTGGGCGTTCATGAGCGGGAACCTAAGCGTTCGACGGCGCCAGCGCCAGCGCCCGCGCTCAAGTCAGCGTCCAAAGCAGTACATTGCGACGTCACGCATATGCCTTTATCAGGCTGCATGACGCCGACTGGAGCATGCGCTCCTTCAGGCTCTTTCATTTCTGACCGGACGTTTCATGCGCCCTCATTTCACTGTCGCCCTCAGCGCCCTGATGGCTGTTTCGATCGCGGTGACCGCGACGAGCGTTCACGCCCAGGCGCGTGGACGCGGTCAGGACCAGGGCGGCCAGGACGAGGAACAGGCCAGCAAGAAGAAGAAGCGCGACGAGGAGTGGAACCAGTCCAAGGCGCCGCTGGCCCAGCTGCGCAACGCTGGCCCCTGCCCCTATGTGAAGGTGCTGTACGACGCCAGCCGCTTCGTCGAGTTCAAGGACGGGCGGGAAAGCCCGACCGCCGTGGCCTATACCGGCGAGATCCAGGGCATTTCGTCGGGCTGCGCCTACAAGAGCGACGATCCGATCAGCATCCGTGTCGAAGTGCTGTTCCAACTTGGCCGTGGCCCCCAGGGCGCTGAACCCCAGCGCAACTACCGCTATTGGGTTGCCGTCACCGAGCGGAACCAGTCCATCATCGCCAAGGAATATTTCGATCTGCCGATCACCTTCCCGGCGGGCCAGGACCGAGTTTTCGCCACCGAGCAACTGCAGACAATCACCATCCCGCGCGCTGGTGCCCAGGTCAGCGGCGGCAATTTTGAAGTCCTGGTCGGCTTCGACGTGACCCCGGAAATGGCCGCCTTCAACCGTGAGGGCAAACGCTTCCGGGTCAATGCCGGCCAGGCGACAGCGCAAGCAGGGACTGCCACCAAGCAATGAGTGATTTGAAGCGGTCCTTGAGCGAGGCGGCCGCAGCCGCCTTCCAGGCCGCCGGACTATCTCCCGAATTCGGGCGTGTCACGGCGTCCGACCGGCCCGACCTTGCCGATTTCCAGTGCAACGGTGCCCTCGCGGCCGCCAAAAGCGCCAAGCGCAATCCGCGCGAGATCGCCGTGCAGGTCGTCGATCACCTGAAGGGCGATCCGCGCCTGGCGTCGGTGGAAATCGCCGGCGTCGGCTTTATCAACATGCGGGTCAGCGCTGAGGCCCTGTCAGCCCGCGCCAAGGAGATAGCCGCCGATCCCCGCGTCGGCGCCGCCCTGGTCGAAGAGCCGCGCCGCGTCCTGATCGATTATGCCGGCCCCAATGTCGCCAAGCCGATGCATGTGGGCCACTTGCGCGCCTCGATCATCGGCGAGTCGGTCAAGCGCCTGTACCGCTTCCGCGGCGACGACGTGGTGGGCGACGCCCATTTCGGCGACTGGGGGTTCCAGATGGGCCTGCTGATCGTCGCGGTGATGGACGAGCATTCGTTCATCCAGGCCCTGATGGAAAAGCTGCCCGAGGCACCGCGTGGCTTCACCAAGGCCGACGAGGACAAGGTGCTGGCGGAGTTCGTTTCGCTGGTCAGCCTGGCCGACCTGGACCGCCTGTATCCGTTGGCGTCGGCCCGTCAGAAGGAAGATCTCGACTACAAGGAGCGGGCCCGTCGGGCGACCGCCGAGCTGCAGAACGGCCGCTTCGGCTACCGCCTGCTGTGGCGACATTTCGTCAATGTCAGCCGCGTGGCGCTGGAGCGCGAGTTCCACGCCCTTGGCGTCGACTTCGACCTGTGGAAGGGCGAGAGCGACGTCCAGGAGCTGATCGCGCCGATGGTGCGCCAGCTGGAGGACAAGGGCCTGCTGGTCGAGGATCAGGGCGCACGCATCGTCCGGGTGGCCCAGGAAGGCGACAAGCGCGACGTGCTGCCCCTTCTGGTGGTCTCGTCGGAAGGCTCGGCCATGTATGGCACGACCGATCTGGCCACAATTCTGGACCGGCGCAGCACCTTCGACCCGCACCTGATTCTCTACTGCGTCGACCAGCGTCAGGCCGATCATTTCGAGACGGTGTTCCGCGCCGCCTATCTGGCCGGCTATGCCGAGCCTGGCACGCTGGAGCATATCGGCTTTGGCACCATGAACGGCAGCGACGGCAAGCCGTTCAAGACCCGCGCCGGTGGCGTTCTGAAGCTGCACGACCTGATCGAGATGGCCCGCGAAAAGGCCCGCGAGCGCCTGCGCGAAGCCGGCCTCGGCGCCGAGTTGTCAGAGGAGGCCTTCGAGGACACCGCACACAAGGTGGGGATCGCGGCTCTGAAGTTCGCCGACCTCCAGAACTTCCGCGGCACGTCCTACGTGTTCGATCTCGACCGCTTCACCAGTTTCGAGGGCAAGACCGGGCCCTACCTGTTGTACCAGTCGGTGCGCATCAAGAGCGTGCTGCGCAAGGCTGCAGAAGCGGGTGTTCAGGCCGGTCGGATCGTCATCGGCCAGCCGGCCGAGCGCGATCTGGCCATGCTGCTGGACGCCTTCGAGGGCGCGCTGACCGAGGCCTATGACAAAAAGGCTCCCAACTTCGTGGCTGAGCATGCCTACAAGCTGGCCCAGACCTTCTCGAAGTTTTACGCGGCCTGCCCGATCATGAGCGCCGACGACGACCCGACCCGCGCCTCGCGCCTGAACCTGGCCCAGACCACCCTGCGTCAGCTGGAGCAAGCTCTGGAGCTGCTGGGCATCGAAGCACCGGATCGGATGTAGGTCGCGGATCGGTCTTCGAGCTTGAGCCTGTTTACGCCGCCCGGCCGGTCGCGGATGTCTGGCTTACGGTGAAGCGCTTGATCAGCTTGCCCAACTCGCCGGCTTCCCGGGTTAGGCTGTGGCTCGCTGCGGTGGTCTGTTCGACCATGGCGGCGTTCTGCTGGGTGACCTGATCCATTTGTCCGACGGCGGTGTTGACCTCGGCAAGGCCGATCGCCTGTTGCTGGGCGGCAGAGGCGATCGTGCTGATCAACGCCTCGATCCTTCCGAAATGATCGACGACGCCCGCCAGTTCTTCGCCCACCCGGACGACCAGTCCTACGCCGCTCTGGACGCTGTCCGAGGACTCGGTGACCAGGGTCTTGATCTCCTTGGCGGCGTCGGCCGATCGCTGGGCCAGAGCGCGCACTTCCTGGGCGACCACGGCGAAACCTCGGCCCGCCTCGCCGGCCCGGGCGGCTTCGACCCCGGCGTTCAGCGCCAGCAGGTTGGTCTGGAAGGCGATCTCGTCGATCACTGTGATGATCTGGCCGATCTTCTGGGATGAGGCGTCGATGCGTTCCATGGCGGTTATGGCCTCGTTGGCCACGGCGCTGGACTTGCCGACCATGGTGCGGCTTACCGCTGTGGCCTTTTGAGCTTCCGAAGCGTTCGCGGCCGTCTGCCGAATGGTGGCGGTCACCTCACCGAGCGCAGCGGCCGTCTCTTGCAGATTGGCGGCCTGTTGCTCAGTGCGGCGCGCCAGGTCGTCCGAGGCAGAGGAGATTTCACGGGAGCCTCTATCGACGGCGCTCGTGCTGTCCAGGACGCGGCTCATGGTCTCTTCAAGTGTTTCCAGAGAGCTGTTGAAGTCGGCCCGCAGGCGCTCGAACTCCCGAGGGAAGGTTTCGTTGACCCGACGGGTCAGATCGCCCTCCGCCAACTGCCTCAAGCCGGATCCCAGGCATGCGACGACCTTCTGTCGCAGCGCGCGTTCCTCGGCTCGTGCGGCCTCGGCCGCCCAATCCTGCTCCTGAGCGTGCTTCAGATGCTCAGCCGCTTTGGCAGCCTGTCGCTCCAGCGACGCCGTCCGGAAACTGTCGACTGAGCGGGCCATGTCGCCGATTTCGTCAGCGCGTCCCCGCATCGGCACCTCATGGGTGAAGTCACCGGCCGCCAACTGTCCCATATAGGCGGAAACTTTCGAGAGGGGGGTCACCACGAAATTTCGCAGGGTCTTGGTGCCGATCACCACGAGCGCCAGCATCAGCAGGGTCGTCGCGGCCAGCAGGCTAAACGCGGTCTTGGTGTTGCGCTCAGCCACGATCACCGAACTGGCCGCAGTTTCAGTGGCCATGACTGCGATGCCGTCGACCACCTTGCGGTGACGCGCATAGATCGGCTCCAGCTCGGCAACGGTCGTATTGATGGCGACGATGTCGCCGGCCTTCAGGGCGGGAGCGTACTTCTTCTCTACAACAGCCCAGAAGGCGTCCATTTCGGTCTGCGATTGATCGAGGGCGGCCTGGGTTTCCTTGGGCAGTCCAGCCTTCCGCCAATAGTCTCGACGCTGCTCATCCTGGCTCCTGAGCGTCTGCAAGGTCGCCAGTGTGGCCTCGACCTGGCCTGCGTCCTCGGCGCCGTGGTGCACGACGAGCATCGCCTCGACCAGGTAGAGCGGCGGCGGCAGGATGTCGGCCAGCAGCTCATAGGCATGGGCCTGCTTCGTTGACAAAGGTCCGCCGACCCTGAGTTCAAGCAGAGAGAGTATGGCTGTGGCCGTGGCCAGTATGAAGCCCAGCAGCAAGGCTCCGGCAAAGAGGTGAAGAGCGTCTCGAAGCTTGAGGTTCATGGCCGGGTCCGGGCTGATCGTCCTTACAGTTCAGCTTGGGATGGTTAACAGGCCAGCAGCCCTGGCTGCGGCCATCTGTCTCAGGTGATAGCCGAGCCTCCACGACCTGTTCCGACTGTTGCGAAAGAGGGTCGGCGCTTGGTCTCGCGCTTGACTCACCGCGCCCCCTCCAGCATTGAGCCGCTGACCCTCGCGGGAGACATCGGGATTCGCGTCCCGAGGCCGAAGGCGCAACCGCCCCGGAAACGCTCAGGCAAAAGGACCGCGCGGGTTTAGGAACGCTGGAAAGAGGCAGTCTGCTCCCCTTCAGAACAGGGAGTGGGATCGCCCGCCGAAGGAGCAAGGTCGCGCCCTTTTCACTTTGAAGGGTGGCCGGAATCTCTCAGGTCAAAGGGACAGCGGGGGCGCTATCGTCTGGCGAAAGCCGGGCTAGCAGCGCCGTCCCCGTTTGGAGCCCCCGCGTGTCCGACCAAGATCTCAAGAAGACGCCCCTGTTTGACGCGCATGTCGCCGCCGGAGCCCGCATGGTCCCGTTCGCGGGCTATTCCATGCCGGTGCAGTACAGGGACGGGGTGCTGAAAGAGCATCTGTGGACCCGCGAGCACGCGGGCCTGTTCGACGTCTCGCACATGGGCCAGGCCCGGCTGCGCGGCGCCAATCCCGCCAAGAGCTTCGAGAAACTGGTCTCGGCCGACTATCAGGGCCTCAAGCCCGGCAAGCAGCGCTATGCCGTGCTGCTGAACGCGCAGGGCGGGGTGATCGACGACCTGATGACCGCGCGGCCTGACGACGATGGTCTGTTCATCGTGGTCAATGGCGCCTGCAAGGACAACGACTACGCCATCATCGCCAAGGCCCTTGAGGGCGAAGCGACCGTCGAGCGTCTGGAAGACCGCGCGCTGCTGGCGCTGCAGGGCCCCCAGGCCGCCGCGGTGCTGGCCGCCCACGTTCCTGAAGCCGCGAGCATGGTTTTCATGGACACCGCCGCCCTGACCGCGTTCGGCGTGGACGCCATTATCTCCCGCTCGGGCTATACCGGCGAGGATGGCTACGAGATCTCGGTGCCGGCGGCCGAGGCCGCGCGCATCTGGAACACCCTGCTGGAAGACGAGCGCGTCAAGCCGATCGGCCTGGGCGCGCGCGACAGCCTGCGCCTCGAAGCCGGCCTGCCGCTCTATGGCCACGACATGGACGAGACCGTCTCGCCGATCGAGGCCGGGATGAACTTCGCCATCGGCAAGAGCCGCCGCGAGGCCGGCGACTATCTGGGCGTCGAGCGCATTTCCCGGGAACTGGCCGGCGACCTC
>JANOSS010000125.1:0-22896 GCA_031415995.1 Caulobacter sp.
GCCGATCGGCCACAAACCCAAGCTTGGCGTCTTCCACTGATCCGGTCTTCCATGGCATCGGCAGGTGTCCTCCTGCCGGCCCGGCTAACTGTCAGGGATGTATCTGGACAATAGTGTCAGGACTCTATCCGGACCGGACCACCACTTGCCCCCTCCTGGCTGCTACGCAGCCGTCCTTCCCCGGAGGGGGAAGACGAGATCATCCTTCCCCTCCGGGGGACGAGCGCCGAAGGCGCGGAGGGGGCGAGTCGATGGGCATCTTTGGAAAAACCCCCGCCGTCTGCTATATCCTGCCTTCGACCCCTTAAATCCCTGCCCCCGGACCGCCCCTTGAGCGTCACCCTCGATCTGTCGCGCGTCTCCGGCGCAGCGCCTGCTCCCCAAACCCCGACGGGCAAGCCGCTGATCAATCTGTCGGGCCTGACCCGGCCGCAGATGATCGCCGCCCTGACCGAGTCGGGCGTGGCCGAGCACGGCAAGGCCAGGATGCGGGCCACCCAGGTGTTCCGCTGGATCCACCATCGCGGCGTCACCGACTTTGCGATGATGACCGACATCGCCAAGGAAACCCGCGCCCGCCTGGCGGAGGTATTCACCATCGCGCGGCCCGAGATCGTCGAGCGCCAGGTCTCGAAAGACGGCACCCGCAAGTGGCTGATCCGCACGGCGCCGGGCATTGAGATCGAGGCGGTCTATATCCCGTCGGTCGGCCGAGCCGGCGCCTTGTGTGTTTCAAGCCAGGTCGGCTGCACGCTCAACTGCAGCTTCTGCCACACCGGCACCCAGGCCCTGGTGCGCAACCTGACCGCCGCCGAGATCGTCGCCCAGGTACAGGTCGCCAAGGACGATCTGGCCGAATGGCCGTCCGACAAGGACGACCGCCTGCTGTCCAACATCGTGTTCATGGGCATGGGCGAGCCGCTCTACAACATGGGCTCGGTCGCCGACGCCATCGAGATCATCAGCGACAACGAGGGCATCGCTATCTCGCGTCGCCGCATCACGGTCTCGACCTCGGGCGTCGTGCCCCAGCTCCAGGCCCTGGGCGAAAAGACCCAGGCCATGCTGGCCATCAGCCTGCACGCCACCAACGATGCCCTGCGCGATGTGCTGGTGCCGCTGAACAAGAAGTATCCGCTCGACCAGCTGATCGCCGGCATCCGCGCCTATCCGGGCATCAGCAATGCCCGCCGGGTAACCTTCGAATATGTCATGCTCAAGGGCGTCAATGACAGCCCGGCCGAGGCCCGCGCCTTGGTCAAGCTGATCAAGGGCATACCGGCCAAGGTCAATCTGATCCCGTTCAATCCCTGGCCGGGCAGCGACTACCAGTGCTCCGACTGGGCCGCGATCGAGGCGTTTGCCGCCATCCTCAACAAGGCCGGCTATTCCTCGCCGATCCGCACGCCCAGAGGCCGCGACATCCTTGCCGCCTGCGGTCAGCTGAAGAGCGAGAGCGAGAAGGTCCGCGCCTCGGCCCTGCGCCAGCTGTCGATGGCGGCGATGGCGGGCGTGCTGGATGATGATGAGGATGACGAGGCGGTTTAGGCCCTGCGTCCCAATGCATCCGCTCTCCCCGGCGAAGGCCGGGGCCCAGATTCAGCCTGAGCGTTTGGGGATGACGCGCCTTCTGACTTTACCAGATCATCCTGCGCTTCGGGTTCGATCTGGGTCCCGGCTTTCGTCGGGAAGAGCGGGAGTGGGGGTAGGCTCGCCCAGAAGGGCGCCCGTCCTAAGCGAGCCCCCTACGCAACCGTCCGCCACCCGTGATAGGACTTGAATTTCTATCTACCGAAGGTGTTCGCGTTCATGCCGTCCCAGCTTCAGTCGCCCGAAATCCAGGCCTTCGCCACGGGTTTCCCCGTCACCCTGATGCATGCCGGCGTGACGCTGTTCATGCTGATCCTGGGCACGGCCCTCTATGCGCTGCTCACGCCCCACCGCGAGATCAAGCTGATCCGCGAGGGTAATTCCGCCGCCGCCCTGTCGCTGGGCGGGGTGATGGTCGGCCTGGCCATTCCGCTGGCCATCTCGCTGACCGCCTCGACCTCGGTGATCGAGATCGTCATCTGGGGCGCCGCCACCATTGCCGTGCAGCTGCTGGTCTTCCGCATCACCGACGTCGTCCTGCAGGGCCTGCCCGAGCGCATCCACGAGGGCGAGGTCGCTGCCGCCGCCCTGCTGGTGGGTGCCAAGCTGGCCACCGCCCTGATCCTCGCCGCCGCCGTGGCCGGCTGATCCGGAAAAGCGAGGGCCCGGTCCCGTGCATTTTCCCAAGCTTCCCGACTGGCTGGTCTATGGCGCCGCCGTCAGCGCCCTGCTGATCGTCGCGGTCGGCCGCCAGGAGCGCTCGGACGCCCCGCCGCCGCCGCCGCCGGTGCCGGGCGAGGAGGGCCTGCCGCTGGGACCGGCCTCGCCGTTCGACCCGTCCATCGTCGTCCAGGTGCCCAGCACGCCCGAGCCCGGCTCAGGCACCGCCTTCTCGGTCGGCGACAGCGGCACCTGGCTGACCGCCCGCCATGTGGTCGACGGCTGCAAGTCGGCCGCCATCGTGGTGGCCGACGGACGCGGCGTGGCGGCCAAGATCACCATCGACCCGCGCGCCGACGCCGCCATCCTGACCACCGAGGGCGGGGCTCCGGCTGTACCCTTGGGCCTCGAAGAGCCCCTGCGCCGCGGGGCCCGCGCCTATCATCCGGGCTTCCCCCAGGGCCATCCCGGGGAAGCCGCCTCGCGCCTGCTGGGCCGCGAGAATCTGGTCGTCCACGGTCGCGGGGCCCGCACCGAGCCGGTTCTGGTCTGGGCCGAGGTCGGCCGTACCGACAGCCTGAAGGGCACCCTGGCCGGACTGTCGGGCGCGCCGGCCCTCGACAGCGCCGGGCGGGTGATCGGCGTCACTGTGGCCGAGAGCCCGCGCCGTGGCCGCATCTATACCACGGCCCCCGAAACCCTGCGAACCCTGCTGGGCCCGCACCGCCGCGGCGGCGACGACTTCGCCATGGGCGAGGCGATCACCACCGAGAACTACGGCCGCGTGGCCGACGGCCTGCGTCGTGACCTGCGGGTGGCGCAGGTGGTGTGTCTGGGGACCTAGCGCCTTTCAACGCACAATATTCTTGTCATCCCGGAAGCCTCGCAGAGGCTATCCGGGACCCAGGGGTCGGCGCACTGCAGTTGCCCCTGGGTCCCGGGGCTCCGCTTCGCTGCGGCCGGGATGACAAGGTTTTAGTTTCGAGGCGCGCTAGCTAACCGGCGCCGCAGCCTCTTCCGCCTCAGCCCGTCGGTCAATCTCTCCCTGCTTCGCCGCCACCATGAACGAGAGCACGATGGCCACTACGCCGATGACCGCCGTGTAAAGGAAGAAGGCCGTATAGCCCGCCGCCATGGCCGGGGCGCTGACGCCCAGCTTGGCGCCGGCGGCGGTGAAGCTCTCGGGCGGCAGGCGGGTGAACAGGCCCTTCAGGGCGCCGATCGGTCCGCCGGCTTCGGCGGCGATGGCCGAGGCCTCGACGATCCGCCCCGACTGCGAGGCAATCAGCTTGCCGGGCAGGGCGTAGAGCGACGAGAACAGGGCGTATTGCGTGGCCGTGAAACCCACCGTGGTCAGGCTGGACATGTAGGCGATCAGGGCCGTGCCTGCGACACCGCCGGCCACATTGTCGATGCAGATCGCCCAGAACAGCACCGGCACATTGTGACCGCTCATGGCCAGCCAGGCGAAGAACAGGTTGCTGATCGGCTGGGCGAAGGCCCCGATGACCAGGGCCTTCATCAGGCCCAGCCGCGCCACGATCACCCCGCCCAGAAATACCCCCATCATCGAGGCGATGATGCCAAACACCTTCCGGATCTCGGCGATCTCGGTCAGCGTAAAGCCCATGTCGCGATAGAACGGGTTCATGATGTTGAGCACGAAGTCCGACACCCGATAGACGCAGATCGCCGCCAGGATCAGGCCGGCCACGCCGTGGAAGCGCTTGGTGAAGTCGATCAGGGGCTCGCCGAACGCGGCCGACATGTAGACGCCGGGCTTGGTGCGCACCTTGGGGATCGGCCAGGCGGCCACGACCACGATGGCCAGGCCGGTCAGCACGCCCAGCAGCTGCAGCCACACCCCGTTGGGCTTGGCCTTCCAGGCCTCGGCCAGGGCTTCGCCGCCGACCAGCTTCGAGAGCAGGGACGCATCCCCCGACAGGCCCGAGCCCAAAGCCAGAGCGCCGACCAGCAGGATGCCCAGGCGGGCGATCCATTCCAGGATCTCCAGGGCGCGGGGCTGGTTAACGTCGCCGGTCGGGATCGGCCGGACCGTGTGCTCGGCTTCGCGCGGAGCCCACAGGGTGGCCAGCACCCCGATGCCGACCACAAAGCCCATGACGGCGTAGGAGAAGTTCCAGCCGAAGCGCTCGGCCAGCAGCAGGGGCCCGGCGCCTGCGGCGATCATCGCGACGCGGTAGCCCCACTGATAGGCCACGACCATCGGGCCCTGTTCTTCCTTGTCGGCGACCTCGATCCGCCAGGCGTCGATGACGATGTCGTGCGAGGCCGTCGCAAAGCCGACCGCGACGGCGGCGGCGCCCAGGGCGGCCAGCTGCGAGGCGGGATTGAGGGTCGAGATCGTCCACAGACCCAGGATCATTGCGGTCTGGAAGACCAGGATCCAGGCGCGGCGATGGCCCAGAAGGTTGTGCAGGAACGGCACCTTGGCCCGGTCGATCAGCGGCGCCCACAGAAACTTGAACGAAAAGCTCAGCGTCGCCAGGCTGAAGAAGCCGATCACCGCCAGCGACAGACCCGCATCGCGAAGCCACAGCGACAGGGTGTCGAAGATCAGCATGTAGGGCAGGCCCGAGGCGAACCCCAGGCCCAGCATCGCCAGGCTACGACGTTCGCCAAAGAAGGCCAGGGTCTGAAGAAGGGTCTTCTTCGGCGCTGTTGCGGCCTTGTCTGTCATGCGGCGGTCCCCCTCGCGGGGAACAGCCCGCGCGGAGCCTTTTAGCCTCACATGAAATATGAGGCGTATAAAAAGGCTCCCATCAAATATCTAGAGCGTGGCGGCCGCCGAAACCGCTCACACTTTCGGCTGCCACGCTCTACCCGGCGACCTTGGCCCGCGTCGCGGTTTTCGTCCAGACGCCGGGGGCACCCGCTGAAGCGACCTTGGGGCCGGTCCAGCGGGTCAGCACGTCGCGCAGGGCCGCGTGGGTCAGGGGCTTGACCAGAAAGTCGCTCATGCCGGCCGCCAGGCAGGCGCGACGGTCCTCGTCGAAGGCGTCGGCGGTCAGGGCGACGATGGGGGTGGTCACGCCCTGGGCGCGCAGACGCACGGTGGCGTCCAGGCCGCCCAGCACCGGCATGCGCAGGTCCATCAGGATCAGGTCGTAGCTGTCGCTGGACAGGGCGGCGACGGCCTGGGCACCGTCGGCGACGCGGTCGACCTTGCAGCCTTCGCGCTGCAGCAGGGTGCGGGCCAGCAGGGCGTTGATCGGATTGTCCTCGGCCAGCAGCACCCGCACGCCTGGCGCGGCGGCCGGGGCGATGCGGTCGTCCTCGGCAGGCCTGTCGGCGGGGGCGGGGCTGTGGGTGGTGGCCTGCAGCACCTGGGCGACGATCGAGGCGGCGCGCAGGGGCTTGATCAGATAGCCGCTGAAGCCGGCCTTTTTTAGCCGGTCGATGCGGCCGCGCTGGTCGGGGGTCAGCAACACCACGGCGCGGTGGCCGGCGGGAGGCTTCAGGGCGCCGCGCGGACCGGCCAGGGCGGCGTCGATCAGCAGCACCGCGTCGGACGGGGCAGCGGCGGTGGCGGTGGCGACATCGGCGGCGACAATGGCCCGCCCCCCGGCCGCCTCGATCTGGCGGGCGGTGGCCAGGCGGACGATGGAATTGGGCGAGGCCACGGCCACCACGCGGCCGGCCAGGGGCAGGTCACGGGCCGGTGCGGCGACGGTTTCAAACGGGGCCTCGAACCAGAAATCGGCGCCCTGGCCGAGCTTGCCGCCGACCCCGGCCCTGCCGTCCATGGCGCGGGCCAGTCTCGCGACGATGGCCAGGCCCAGGCCGGCCCCGCCCAGCTGGGTGCGGTGGCTGGCGTCGGTCTGGACAAAGGCCTCGAAGATCTTGGCGCGAGCTTCCGGTGCCACCCCCGGCCCGGTGTCGACCACGGAAAAGCGCACGCGGCCTTTGCCCGTGGGACTTGCCGTGGCGCTGGCGGTCAGCAGCACGCCGCCCTGTTCGGTGAACTTCACGGCGTTGCCGGCATAGTTCAGCAGGATTTGCCGCAGCCGGCCCTCGTCGGCCAGGATGGTCGGCAGGCCGGGCGACACGGCCCAGGCGATCTCGATACCCTTTTCGTGGGCGCGCGGGCTCATCAGCTCGGCCACCTGGCGCAGCAGGCCCTCGATATCCACCGGCGTGGGGGCCAGCGCGATGGCCGTGGCCCCCAGGCGGGCGAAGTCCAGCACATCATTGACCAGCGACAGCAGATGGTCGCCGCTCTCGCGCAGGGCGGTGACATAGGCTCGCTGCTCGCCCGTCAACCGGGTGCCCTCCAGCAGCCGGGCCATGCCCAGCACGCCGTTAAGGGGCGTGCGGAACTCGTGGCTCAGGGTGGCCAGTTGCTCAGGCGTGACGCCGGCCGGGGCGCGAGGTGTGCTGCTCATGAGCGCGGAGCCTAGCGGGCGCGGCTTAACGGCCGGTCAAAGGGGCGTCAGCTTCGGGCGGGAAGTTGGGGCGTGATTTCGACCCCTCATCCGTCAGCCTTCGGCCGACACCTTCTCCCGCAAGGGGAGAAGGATCTGAGCCCGACAACCACCCTTCTCGGCACTCCTTACTGTCGGCTTCGAGGCGGCAGGCGACGATGCAGGTTGAGCGCGCCCGCCTAGAGCAAAGGTCGCCATGATTGAATCATGTCGTTTGCTCTAAATTCCTGTTTTGATGCGTTACTTCGGCGGCGAACCGCTATCCACTTCGCCGAATAACGCCCTAGTACAGCCTCAACCGGACCCGCACTCGCGCCGCCCGAGCGGCGATGGCCGCGCCGCCGTCGAGGATCTGGGCCTGGGTCAGAGCCTGTAGAGCCCCCGCCAGGGCGCCCTGGCCTTCGCGGGCGGCGGCCACATCCAGCCAGGGCCGGTGATCGGTCGGGCTGAGCAGGGCGCGGCGCAGGGCCGAGCGTTCGGCGCGCGGCCAGTCGCGGGCCTGCTGGGCGCGGGCGAAGATATTGTTCTGTAGGCGGATCAATACGGCGCGGTCCGGGACCGGGGCCATCAGCAGTTCCAGCCTGGCGGCCACGTCGGGCATCAGGCCGGTGCGCAGGGCGCGTCGCGACAGCTCCGAGGGCAGCACCACCCGGCCCTCGCCGAACGGATCGAGCGCCAGCGGCCCCTCGTCGGTCTCGATGCGCAGCAGGAAGTGGCCGGGAAAATCGACGCCGTGCAAGGCGAGGCCGGTCTGCCGCGCGGCGTGCAGGTAGAAGACACCCAGGGCCACCGGCAGGCCCTTGCGGCGCTGGGCGATGGCGATCACGTCCGCATTGTCGGGATGGTCGTAGCGGATCAGGTCGCCGGTCAGGCGCAGGTCGCCGGACAGGGCTTCGGCGACGGCCTCTTCGGGCGACTCGGTCTTGAGGCGTTCGGTCAGGCGTTCGCCGGCCTGCTGGGCCAGAGCGATCACCGGGGCTGTATCGCGGTCGGGGTCGTCGTGCACGGCGCAGGCCAGGGCGGCCTTGAACAGCGGAAAGCCCTTGTCGGGACCTTGCCCGGCCTGGGTCAGGATCGCCTCGGCCTCTTCGCGGGTCATTGACCCTCCATCCAGGCGTCCCGCAGGTGACGTGGCCAGCGGCCCGGCGCCAAGGCGATAAGGTCCAGACGCAGCGTTGTGTTCCGCAGGGCAGTGCGATGCTGGACGATATGGGCGGCGGCGCGCCTCAGGCGGGCGCGCTGGTCGAAGGTCACGGCGTCCAGCGCGTCGTCCAGGCTGGCCCGTTGCTTGTCCTCGATCACCGCCAGCACGGCGCCGCGCTGGGCCAGAAGGTCGATCTCGCCCAGCGGGGTGGGCAGGCGAAAGCCGAGGATGCGATAGCCCTTCAGCATCAGCCAGGCGGCGGCCAGCACCTCGGCGCGTCGGCCAGACCGTCGCGCCTTGGCGCCCCTGATCTGGCGGACGGCGGTCATCCCTGGTCTTCCTCGGCCGCAGCGTCCTTGAGCGCCAGGGCCTGGCGGTAGAGATCGCGGCGCGGCAGGCCTAGGGCCTTGGCCACTTCCGAAGCGGCCTCGCCCAGCGGCAGGCGGGCCATGGCCTCGCGCAGGGCGCTTTCGGCGTCGCCGGCCTGGATCGGTGCCTCCGAGCCGGGACCCACGAGGATCACGATCTCGCCCTTGGGGCTTGCAAAGCGCGGATCGGCGGCCAGCACGTCGAGCGGGCCGCGCGTGCAGGTTTCGTAGAGCTTGGTCAGTTCGCGGGCCACGGCGGCGTCGCGCGGACCAAACACGGCGGCCATGTCGGCCAGGCTGTCGGCGACCCGCGAGGCGCCTTCATAGAAGATCAGGGTGGCGCGCACCGGGGCCAGTTCTTCGAAGAAGGTCTTGCGGGCGGCGCTCTTGGGCGGGGGAAAGCCTGCGAACAGGAAGCGGTCGGTGGGCAGGCCGGCCAGGGTCAGGGCCGCCAGGGCCGCCGAAGCGCCGGGGATCGGAAACACCTGATGGCCGGCGGCGATGGCTTCCCGGGCCAGTCGGAAGCCGGGATCGGAGATCATCGGCGTGCCGGCGTCCGAGACCATGGCCACGCGCTCGCCGGCCGCCAGGCGCTCGAGGATCCTGGGCGTCACCCGGTCGGCGACGTGTTCGTCGTAGCGCTCGAGCCGCTTGGAGATCTGGTAGGCGGCCAGCAGCTTGCCCGAGACGCGGGTGTCCTCGGCCAGCAGGACGTCACAGGCGTTGAGCACATCCAGGGCCCGCAGGGTGATGTCGCGCAGATTGCCGATCGGCGTCGCCACCAGATAGAGGCCCGGCGCCAGGGGCGCGTCGGACAGGGGGGGCGGGTCGGGGTGGCGGCTCACGCGGGGGATCCTTCCGCGCCGGGGCGCGATGCTGGCCGCGCCGGAGCGCGATGCTGGTTCGGGGGTCAGTCCTATCAGGTCGCGAGCGCGCCTGTCAGCCGGTCCAGCACCAGACGCCCGGCCCTGGTGGCGCGCAGGCGGCTCGGATCGTCGACCAGCAGGCCCAGTTCGACGTGGTGGCGCACCTTGGCCGCGTCGGCAGACAGGCCCAGGATCGCCAGCTCATCAAAGGCCACGCCGTCGTCGACCCTCAGGCCCAGCAACAATCGCTCCTCGGCGGCCTCGGTGGGCGAAAGGGTCTCGCGCGCGAAGCCGAGGCCGGTGTCGCGCACGGCGGCGATATAGTCGGTGATCTTGCGATGGGCGGTGGTGGCGACGCGCTCGCCCTCAAGGTTCAGGCGGCCATGGGCTCCCGGGCCGACGCCGACATAGTCGTGGCCGTGCCAGTAGACCAGATTGTGCCGCGAGCGTGCCGCCTCGCCCCTGGCGTGGTTGGAGACCTCGTAGGCGTCGAAGCCGGCCGCCTCCAGCACCTGTTGCGTGGCCTCGAACAGGTCGTGGCCCCGGTCCTCATCGGGGACCACCAGCGTGCCGCGTCCGACCGCGCGGTCGAAGGCGGTGCCGGTCTCGATGGTCAGCTGGTAGGGCGAGACGTGCTCGGGGCCCATGGCCAGCACGTCTTCCAGCTCGGTGCGCCAGTCCTCCACGGTCTGGCCGGGGCGGGCATAGATCAGGTCGATCGACAGGCGCGGGAAGGTGGCGGCGGCGATCACAATGGCCCGCCGCGCTGCGCCGGCGTCGTGGTTGCGGCCCAGCAGGGCCAGGGCCTCGTCGTGCAGGGACTGGACGCCCAGCGACAGGCGCGCCACGCCGGCCGCCGCCAGGGCGGGAAAGCGGCCGGCCTCGGCGTCGGTAGGATTGGCTTCGAGGCTGATTTCCAGATCGTCGACGGGCGACCACAGGCGCCGGGCCGTCGCGATCACCCGCGCCACCTGGGCCGGATCCATCAAGGAGGGCGTGCCGCCGCCGAAGAAGATCGACAGCAGGCGGCGCGGCCCGGTCAGGGCGCGCTGGGCCTCAAGGTCGGCGACGATGGCGTCGGCCAACTGGGCCTGCTCGTCAGTCCGCCCCCGGTCGCGCACGACGTTGAAGTCGCAATAGGGGCAGATACGCGCGCAATAGGGCCAGTGGATGTAGACGCCGAGGGGAAGGAGCTCAGCCATGGAAGCGCCCGTTCCCCTCCATTGTCATCCCGGAAGCGCGTAGCGCTGTCCGGGACCCAGGGGCCGGCGCATCGCGGTTGCCTCTGGGTCCCGGCTCTCCGCTTCGCTGCGGCTGGGATGACAAGGTTTTTGCAGTGTCAGTCAAACAGCGCGGCCTTCAACTTCTCGAACGCCCGGGCGCGGTGGCTCATGGCGTCCTTCGCCGCCGGTTCCATCTCGCCGAAGGTCAGGTCATGGCCCTCGGGCACGAAGATCGGATCATAGCCGAAGCCCCGGGTCCCGCGCGGCGGGAAGGCCAGGGTTCCGTGGACCTCGCCCTGCACCACCACCGACGGACCGTGCGGCCAGGCCACGGCCAGGGCCGAGGTGAACCAGGCCGAGCAATCGTCCGAGCCGCTTTCTTCCAGCCGCTCCTCGACCTTGGCCATGGCCAGGGCGAAGTCCTTGCCCGGTCCGGCCCAGCGGGCTGAATAGATGCCCGGCGAGCCGTCCAGAGCCGTCACCGAAAGACCGGAGTCGTCGGCGATGGCGATCATGCCCGACAGGTCGGCGGCGTGGCGGGCCTTGAGCAGGGCGTTGCCGACGAAGCTGGCCTCGGTTTCTTCCGGCTCGGGCAGGCTCAGGGCCCCGGCGGAGACGAGTTCAAATCGCCCGTCCAGCAGGGCGGAGATCTCGGGGACCTTGCCGGGGTTGTGCGTGGCCACTACGAGCTTAAGCCCAGGCTCCAGTCTCAGCGCCATGATCGGCTCCTTGAGGAAAATCCAATGCGGCTCCTTTACTCCGCCTTGTCGCCGTTTGCGCGCAAGGTTCGCATCGTGGCGCACGAAAACGGCTTTACCGACGCCATCGCTCTGGAGACCGTCGCCGCGTTCACCGACGAGAGCCTGCGCGCCACCAATCCACTGAGCCAGGTGCCGACCCTGATCCTGGACGACGGCGAGATCCTGTTCGACTCCTCGGTGATCTGCGACCATCTCGACGCCGAGGGCGGCGCGGGCCTGATCCCGGCGGGCGGCGCCCCGCGTCGCCGCGCCCTGACCCTGCAGGCCCTGGCCGACGGCATGGGCTCGGCCGCCGTCGCCGTGGTTCGCGAGCGCATGCGCCCGGCCGATGACCAGCGACCCGAGCTGATCGCGCGTCAGCTTGCCGCCATCATCGCCGGGCTTGATTTGCTGGAGGCCGAGGGCTTTACCGATGATCGATGGGCGATCGCGCAGATCGCCGTCGCCGCCCAGCTGGCCTATTTCGACGCCCGCCAGGTGATCGACTGGCGCGATGGCCGCCCCAACCTGGCCGCCTGGTTCGAGGCCGCCAGCCGGCGTCCGTCGATGGTTGTGACTTCCGTGCAACTGGCCTGATGCCCATCGACCATCATTGCTAAAGTTTAATATCGTTTATCGATATTCAGCATTGTTGTAGCCCAAATCGGGGCCTATCCATGGAGCATGGACGTCGCCGAGCCCGGCCGGCGTCCGGACACCTCATGGATCCACCCAAAATGCCCGCCGCCCGACTGTTCCGCATCGCCGACAAGGTCATGATGACCCTGATCACCGCCGCCCTGATCGTGGGCGTTCCGGTCTCGGCGATCGCCTTCGTGGTGCAGACGCTGTAAGAGCATGGCAGTCGAAAGTGGATACCGGTTTCGACGGCTGTCATGCTCTCACTTATTGAGACAAAGCCTACTCAGCTAGGCTTTGTGGTTTCTGGCAGCCCGCCGCGACGCGGGCCAGAACAGACGGCCCTGGGGAGGGCGAGGGGGAACAGCCAATGCGCGCCTTGGGGCCAGGCTCGGTATCGAGCTTTCTGAAGATCATCCTCGACGTCATCTATGTCGGCCTGTGGATCTTCGTCAGCCTGCTGTCGCTGTTCACCCTGGTGGCGCTGCTGTTCAGCTTCAATCCGGAACTGCTGGCCCAGGTCCTGCCGATCAGCGATGCGGTCGAGGCCGTCAGCCGCGACGGGCCGCTGTTCGCCGGCGCCCTGGCCGCCTGGGCCCTGATGCTGGGCGGCTGGATGGTGATCGTCGAGCGGCTGCGCCGGATCTTCGCCACCCTGACCGCCGGCGACCCCTTCCATCCCGACAATGTCCTGCGGCTTCGCGTCATTGGCCTGATCCTGGCCAGTCTTGAGGTCGGTCGCTACGTCTTTTCCGGCCTGGCCCGCTGGCTGGCCCCCAAGACCAAGCTGATCGACGACAGCTTCACCCTGACCGCCTGGTTTTCCGTGATGGTGGTCTTTGTCCTGGCCGAGGTCTTCCGCGAGGGCGCCCGCCTTCGCCGCGAAGCCGAACTCACCATCTGATCCGCGGAGATTTCATCCCATGCCCGTCCGCGTGAACCTCGACCGTGTGTTGCTTGACCGCCGCATGTCGCTGACCGAACTGTCCGACCGCGTCGGTGTCACCATCGCCAACCTGTCGATCCTGAAGACCGGCAAGGCCCGTGCCGTGCGGTTCTCGACCCTCGCCGCCCTGTGCCGCGAGCTCGACTGCCAGCCCGGCGACCTGCTGACCTTCGAGTCCGGCCCGCCCGACACCGAAGACTGAGCCGTAGGCCCAAAACACCGCTCTCCCCGGCGAAAGCCGGGGCCCAGATCGAACCCGCAGGCGGGGTCGTTCTGGCACAGTCGCAAGTCGCGTAATCCCCAAACGCTCAGGCTGAATCTGGGCCCCGGCTTTCGCCGGGGAGAGCGGTTTCAAGATGGGTCAACGACCAATCATCTTCCTCTACAGCGGCGAGCGAGCCCGCACGGCGCGTCCCGCTTCGCCGGTGGTGTCGATCACGGGCACGGGCAGGGCGTCAGCCTCGGTTTCATAGGCCCAGACCCGGAATCCGTTCAGCTGGTGAGGCCCAAACGAGGTCAACATGGCCACGTCGGCGGCGTCGCGGCCGTGGGCCACCACGATGCGGCCGATGCGCGGGATGTTGTTGCGCGGGTCGAAGGCCCACCATTGGCCGCCCAGATAGACCTCCATCCAGGCGCTGAAATCCATCGGGTCGACGCGCGGCACGCCGATATCGCCCAGATAGCCGTTCACATAGCGGGCTGGGATGTTCAGGCAGCGGCACAGGGCCACGGCCAGGTGGGCATAGTCGCGGCACACGCCGATGCGGCCCTCATAGACCTCATGGGCGGTGCGGGTGGAGCAGGCGGTCTTGTAGTCGAAGGTGATGTGGCCGTGCACGAAGTCGCAGACGGCCTGGACCCGGGTCCAGCCTTTCTGGATATGGCCAAAGCGGTCCCAGGCGATCTGGCTGAGGCGGTCGGTCTCGCAATAGCGGCTGCCCATCAGATAGCCCAGGCAGTCGTTGGGCAGGTCGGCGACAGGGTGCAGCAGGGCGTCCGGGGCCCGGGGATCGACGGCGCCGCTGTCCTCCATGACGCTGTCGCTCCACAGGGTCAGGGCGCCGGCCGGGGCCACGAAGCGCCGGCAGGGATTGTCGAACATGTCGCGATAGGTCGAGGTCTCGACGGCCGGCGTCGCGAAGAACGATTCGCGCATCCGCACATCGGCCTCGCGGCCATCGCGCAGACCCAAAAGGGTCACCATCGCCGTCGGCCGCTGGCAGTAGACCGTGATCTCGTAGCCGTAGCGGATCAGCATCGTCGTCGTCTCACAAGGAGCCGGGCGCCGTGCGGGCGAATCCGGGAGCAGGAGTGGTCAAACCGCAACGCGCAGAGCGGCCGAAGGATGCCTCAGCCGAAAGCCGTGACGAGCGAC
The DNA here is from genome assembly GCA_031415995.1 of Caulobacter sp. Classification (GTDB taxonomy): domain Bacteria; phylum Pseudomonadota; class Alphaproteobacteria; order Caulobacterales; family Caulobacteraceae; genus Caulobacter. Next base: position 14,000 of record JANOSS010000125.1, read on the forward strand.
GGGGCCAGATGGTCCTCGATGCTGGTCACATCGACCTCGACATCCATGCCCAGATAATCGGTGGGAAAGCCCGCCCAGGTTCCGTGAACGGGCGGCGCCTGGCGCGGATCGCGCACCACGGCGACGCGGATCAGATCGGTATTGCCGACGATGCCGTTGGTCGGGTCGAACTCCACCCAGCCGCATGACGGCAGATAGACCCGCAGCCAGGCGTGGGTGTGGCCCCCTCCAGTGCGCTCGACGGCGACCTGCTTGCGCGAGGGGCTGTGGATGTAGCCGGACACGAACTGGGCGGCCAGACCCAGGCTGCGCACGGCCTCGATCATCAGCACCGCGAAGTCGCGGCACGTACCGCCCCCGCTCTCCAGGGTGGTCAGCGGTGCCTGCACGCCGCGCTCGAAACGCTTGCCGTATCGGAACTCGGCATAGATCGCCTGGGTCATCTCGGCCAGCAGGTGCTGCAGGCAGGTGGCCCCCGACGGCTTGACGAAGCGCCGGGCCCAGCGGGCCAGGACGCCGTCAGGGTCCTCATGCTGGGGCGCGATCGACTGGACCAGATCCGGCAGGTCGTCGCTGGAGTAGGCGAAGGGCCGGCCGGCTTCATAGACATCGACATGGCCGGGCACGTCGCCAAAGGCGGGCAGGGGCGTGTGGTCCAGGGTGAACTGGCTCTCAAAGCTCAGCTCGCTGGCGCGACCGTGAAAGCGGGCGACGCCGATCCAGTTGCCCAGCACGTCCTGGACGTAGCGCAGCTGGATAGGCGTCGGCGCGATCAGCAGGGTCGACGACAGCAGTCGCTGATCGCAACCTTCGCGCGGGCGCAGCATCATGCGATGGTCGCCAAACGCCACGGGATTGCGATACCGGTAGCGCGTCAGATGGCGGACCGAAAGCACAGGCATTGCACACTACTGGCCGGGATTCGGACGTGGGGTCGACCCACCTTCTTGTCGCAGGTGATCCGGACCCGGTCATTGTGCTCAATGCAGGCGCCCCGTCGGCCTTTCTGCTTCTGGGGGACCATGCGGGGCGGGAAATCCCGAAGCGCCTGAGCCGGCTGGGGGCCAGCGACGCGGCTCTGGACCGCCACATCGCCTGGGATATCGGCATAGCGGGGCTCGGAGCCCGGCTTTCGGCCCTGCTGGACGCCACCTTTATCGCGCAGGCCTATTCGCGGCTGGTCGTCGATTGCAATCGCCGGCCCGGGGCCGACGGCGCGATGCCGGCAGTCAGCGACGGCGAGCCGATCCCCGGCAATCGGGACCTTTCGCCGCAAGCCGTCGCGGTCCGGATGGCCGAGATCTACGAGCCCTATCAGGCCGCTATCGCCGCTGCCCTCGAGGCGCGGGCCGGACGACGGACCATCCTGATCGCCCTTCACAGCTTCACGCCGGCGATGCTGGGCGTGGACCGGCCCTGGCGCCTGGGCGTGCTGCACCGTCACGACTCGCCGTTCTCGTCGGCGGTTCTGGCCCGGCTGCGGCAGGATCTGGGCGAGGCGGTCGGCGACAACGCGCCCTATGCGATGGACGAAACGGACAACACCATCCCGCTGCACGCCGATGCGCGCCGCCTCGACTATCTGGAACTGGAGGTTCGTCAGGACCTGCTGGTCGACGCTGAGGGGCAGGCGGAGATGGCCGAATGGCTGGCGCCGAGACTGGTCGAGGCGCTGGAGGCTACTGCTCGGCTTCCAGAGCCGCCGCCTGGCGGGCGCGACGCCTAGCAAACAGCAGGGCGGCCTCGGCCGCGCCTTCGACGCCGCCGCCGGGACGGTCCAGGGTGTCGCTCTCGACGAACTGAAGGCCCGCCTCGCGATCTGACTGCCAGACCGAGCGGGCCAGGTGGATGCGCCGCGCGCGGGTGTCGACCAGATAGAGATCGCCGTCGGGAAGGGTGGCACCCAACAGCCGGATCCTCGCCCCGCCCTCGGCCACATCGATCAGGGCGCAGCGCAGCGTGTCGCGGCCGCTGATCAGATAGACCTTCCGCGACGTCGGCCGACGCGCATGGGCGCGCTGGTCGGCGGCGGCGGTGGTTTGTCGGGCGGTTGCTCGCATGGGATGAGCTTATGCCACGACAAGATTAACGAGCAGATGCTTGTGCTGAAGGTTGGGTGAGACGCTTCGCCGCGCCTGCCGCGCGGGCAGATTTCAGTTGTAGCGCGGCTTTTTCAGCAGGGTGGCGCGGTCCATGGAGCGGATCTCGACCTCGAAACTGTCGCCCTCGCGCAGCACGCGCAGGGGGATGGTCGCGCCGGCCGGGCCCTGGTTCCACAGGGCGGTGTAGAACTCGGTCAGGTCCGCGACCCCCTGGCCGTCGACGGCCAGGATGATGTCGCCGGGTCGCAGTTCGGCGCGGGCGGCGGGGCCCTTGGGCGAGATGCCGACCACCACGACATGGTCTTGGATCTCCTGGGCGAAGACGCCCAGCCAGGGGCGCGGCGGATGGGGTGACTTGCCGCGCGCCAGATCGTCGAGAATGGGTGGCAGCAGTTCGGCGGGCACGAACAGGGTGATCGGGTTTGACGCGCCGTCGCGGCCCCGGGTCTCCAGGCTCAGCGATCCCAGGCCCACCAGGTCGCCCTTGGGGCCGATCAGGGCTGCGCCGCTCCAGTGCGGATGGGCGGGCGCGGCCATGATGGCGTCGTCGAGCCGATACTCCCAGTATCCGGCGAACGGCATGCGGGTGACGATCTGGGCCGCCGCCGCGTGGTCGCGCCCTCCGGCCCCGGCGGCGATGACCGCCGAGCCGGCCGTCAGGTCCTTCGACGAGCCGATGCGCATCGGCGGCAGGTCCAGCGGCTGCAGGGCCTGGACAAGGCCCAGCCCGCTGCGGGCGTCGATGCCCAGCACATGGGCCGAGACCCGGCGGCCGTCATTCAGCGTCAGGATTACCTCCCGCGCCTCGGTGATCAGATAGGCCATGGTCAGGACCAGCCCCGTGGGGCTGATCACCACGCCATTGCCGATGCGCTCGGTGCCCAGGATGGTCGCCGTATAGGCGTCGGACGGCACGCGCGCCTCAAGGGCGACGACGGAGTCCAGCACGGTGTCCAGGTCGAACGAATAGGCCTCGGCCGAGGGCCGCAGCCGGGCTTCGACTTCATGGCCCCTGAAGGGAGGCGGGAAAGATGCGGGCATGCCAGCCTCCTGTTCTTAAGTCAGGAATCTGGGGCTCGCCGCGCCCTCCGACAAGAGGGCGCGGCGTCGCGGCCCGGTTTATGGGCCCGGGCGCCTATTTCCCGATGGCCGCCTTCTGGAACGCGAACAGCTCGCCGATGCCCTTTTCGGCCAGGCCGTATAGGCTTTCGAACTCGCCGCGGGTGAAGCCGCGCTTCTCGCCGGTGGCCTGGATCTCGACGATGTCGCCGCTCTGGGTCAGCACGAAATTGCTGTCGGCCTCGGCGTTGTAGTCTTCTTCATAGTCGAGGTCGAGCACCGGGGTGTCGGCGAACACGCCGCACGAGACGGCGGCGACCTGGCCGGTGATCGGGTCGGTCTTCAGTACGCCCTCGTCCAGCAGGTACTGCGTGGCCAGGCGCAGGGCGACCCAGGCTCCGGTGATGGCGGCGGTGCGGGTGCCGCCGTCGGCCTGGACGACGTCGCAGTCCAGGGTGATCTGGCGCTCGCCCAGCGCTTTGAGGTCGACCACGGCCCGCAGGGAGCGGCCGATCAGGCGCTGAATCTCTTGCGTGCGGCCGGTTTGCTTGCCGGCGGCGGCCTCGCGGCGGCCGCGGGTGTGGGTGGCGCGGGGCAGCATGCCGTACTCGGCCGTGACCCAGCCCTGGCCCTTGCCGCGCATCCAGCCGGGGATGCTTTCCTCGACGCTGGCGGTGACCAGCACCTTGGTGTGGCCAAAGCCGATCAGGCACGAGCCCTCGGCATAGCGGTTGACCCCGGTCTCCAGCGTGATGGCGCGCAATTGGTCGGGGGCGCGGCTTGAAGGACGCATGGCTAACTCCGGATGTCTTGAAAGTATGGGGGCTTTGAATGCTGGAAGGGGCCGCTTATCCTATCTGTGACGGGAACTTGAAAGAGCGCCCGACGCATTTGTCGCTCAGCGAGGTCTTCGGCTTCCCGCCATGACGCAATTGTTTGGTCGCACGCCTGGCCTGACCGAGTTGGACGCCCGGGCTCGCGACATCTTCAAGCGGGTGGTCGAGGCCTATCTGGAGACCGGCGAGCCGGTGGGATCGCGCACCATTTCGCGCGGCGGCCTGCAACTGTCGCCGGCCTCGATCCGCAACACCATGCAGGACCTGGCGCAGCTGGGCCTGCTGGATTCGCCCCACACCAGCGCCGGGCGCATCCCCACCCATGCGGGCCTGCGGATGTTCGTCGACGGCTTTCTGGAGGTCGGTGATGTCGGCCAGGAGGAGCGCCAGGCCATCGAGGCGCGGCTGTTCTCGCGCGGCCGCTCGTTCGAGGAAGCCCTGGCCGAGGCCGGCTCGATCCTGTCGGGCCTGGCCGGCGGGGCCAGTATCGTGGTGACGCCGGTGCGCGAGGGCGGCGTCAAGCACGTCGAGTTCGTGGCCCTGGGCGGCGACCAGGCCCTGGCGGTGATGGTGTTCGAGGACGGCGCGGTCGAGAACCGCCTGATGAAACGCGCGGCCGGCATGACGCCGTCTGCCTTCCAGGAAGCCTCCAACTTCCTCAACAGCCGGCTGCGCGGCCGCACGCTCAGCGAAGCCATGGACGAGGTCCGGGCCGAGCTGGAGACCGCCCGCCGGCAGCTCGACGAGACGGCGGCGCGGCTGGTCGAGGACGGTCTGGCGGCCTGGGGCGGCGGCGAAGGCGATGCCCGGGCCCTGATCGTCCGCGGCCAGGCCAACCTGCTGGGCGAGCCCGGCGCGCGCGAGGATCTGGAGCGCGTGCGCATGCTGTTCGATGACCTGGAGCAGAAGGGTCAACTGATCGGCCTCCTGGATGACGTCCGCGAAGCGCAAGGCGTGCGCATTTTTATCGGGGCCGAAACGCGTCTCTTTTCGCTTTCGGGTTCCTCCGTGATCGCGGCGCCCTATATGACGGGCCAACGCAAGCTGCTGGGCGCGATCGGGGTGATCGGCCCCACGCGCCTCAACTATGCCCGGGTGATCCCGCTGGTGGACTATACCGCCCGCGTGCTCGGCCGGATGATGGATGGATAGGGACTAGGCTATGAGCGACGATCAAGCGCCGGTTGAAGAGATGGACATGGCCCCGGAAGCCGAGGACGCCGCCCAGGAAATCGAGGCGCTGAAGCTGGAAGTGGCGGCCCTGAAGGATCAGGTCTTCCGCTATGCCGCCGAAGCGGAAAACACCAAGCGCCGGGCCGAGCGCGAAATGAACGACGCCCGCGCCTATGCGATCCAGAAGTTCGCCCGCGACCTGCTGGCCGCCGCCGATAACCTGTCGCGCGCCACCGCCATGAGCCCGCGCGACTCGCAGGATCCGGCTGTGACCAACTATATCATCGGCGTCGAGATGACCGAGAAGGAGCTTCTGGCGGCCTTCGAACGCAATGGTCTGAAGAAGATCGAGCCGGCCAAGGGCGAGAAGTTCGACCCCCACCTGCACCAGGCGGTGATGGAGCAGCCCTCGACCGAGGTCGCGGCCGGCGGCGTCATCCAGTTCCTGCAGGCCGGCTATGAGCTGATGGGCCGCCTGATCCGTCCGGCCATGGTCGCCGTGGCGGCCAAGGGCTCGACGGCGCCGGGTTCGGCTGAACCCTCGTCGGGTGGCGGCACTAATCCCTATGCGGGCGCCACCGCCGATGCCGACGGCTCGGGTGGTTCGGTCGACATCAAGTCCTGACGATTTTTCTGGTCGCGCGCCTTGTCGGCGCGTGACCAGGCCCGTTCGTGCAGGTTGAAGAACACCGTCTGGACCAGCGGTTCGACGATGCCGACCGCCAGGGCGATACGCCAATCGCGGGTCAGGGCATAGGCGACGGCCACTGCCACGGTCAGGTGCATCGAGGCATAGGTCAGGGTCTTGAGGGCGAGGCGCATGGCGCACGATCCTAGTTGAGAACTATTCTCAAAAGATAGGCGCGGTTTCCGTGTCTGCAAGGGGCCCCGCCCTCTTCCCCAAGCGCGCGATTTCGCTAATGTCGGCGGTCCATTCTTAACGGGACAACGCGGAGATTCTCTCGACGCGCGTGGTCCCGGAACCTGGACCTGATTTATGAAGCTTACCATCGAACGGGCGGCGCTGCTGAAGGCGCTGGGGCATGTGCAGAGCGTCGTCGAGCGCCGCAACACCATCCCGATCCTGTCGAACATCCTGCTTTCAGCGGATCGCGACACGCTGAGCTTTTCGGCTACCGACCTGGACATGGAGATTATCGACGAGGGCCGGGCCCAGATCGAGGTGCCGGGCCAGATCACCGCGCCCGCCCAGACCCTGTACGAGATCGTCCGCAAGCTGCCGGACGGTTCGGACGTGTCGCTCAGCTTCAGCGGCGATGATCCGCGACTGGTGATCCAGGCCGGCCGCTCGCGCTTCAACCTGCCGGTGCTGCCGGCCGGCGACTTCCCGGTGATGAGCAGCGACGGCCTCTCAAGCCGCATCGCGGTCGACACCAACGAGCTGATCCGGCTGATCGACAAGACCCGGTTCGCGATCTCCACCGAGGAGACCCGCTACTATCTCAACGGCCTCTATCTCCACACCGTCAACGAAGGCGGCGTGGTGAAGCTGCGGGCTGTGGCCACCGACGGCCACCGCCTGGCCCTGGCCGAGATGGACGCCCCCGAGGGCGCCGCCGGCCTGCCCGGCATCATCGTCCCGCGCAAGACCATCCAGGAGGCCCGCCGCCTGATGGAATCGGCCGGCGAGCATGTCGACCTGCAGGTCTCTGCCCAGAAGGTGCGCTTCGAGTTCGGCGCAGCCGCCCTGACCTCGAAAGTCATCGACGGCGCCTTCCCCGATTATCTGCGGGTCATCCCGCGCGACAACGCCAAGATCCTGACGCTCGACAACGACCTGTTCGCCAAGGCCGTTGACCGGGTGGCCACCATCTCGGCCGAAAAGAGCCGCTCGGTGAAACTGGCCATCGAGCCGGGCCGCATCACCCTGACCGTGCGCAACATGGAAGCCGGCCAGGCCGTCGAAGAGGTCGAGGTCGACTATGACGGCGAGCCCTTCGAGATCGGCTTCAACGCCCGCTACCTGCTGGACGTCTGCGGCCAGATCGGCGGCCCGATCGCCGAGTTCCGCTTCGCCGACCCGGCCAGCCCCACCCTGGTGGTCGATCCGACCGATCCGGGCGTGAAATACGTGCTGATGCCGCTGCGGGTCTGATCCCGCCGAGCAGATGATCCAGGGGCTGCGCGAGGACCTGTTTGTCGAACTGCTCGACAACATGCTCACCCTCTGGGACGCGACGGATTTTGCAGGCTGCACGACCTGGTTCGACCGCTCGCAGCGCGTCGAGGCGGCGTTCGGCAGTGTCGAGCACCGCGTCGACCTGATCGCCATGAACTACGCCGTCCACCGGTCGATCGCCCCCGACGCCCGCTTCGACTGGCCGCTCACCCAGCTGGTCGACCGCGATGAAGCGCGCCAGATCTTTCAGGCCAACATGATGCGCGTGCTGATGGGCGCAGCCGGCGTCTGGCAGAAGGACAATCTGGAGATCGCGCGGCGGTATTTCGGGTAGGACGGCCACCGCCGCAGGCCCCCTCCTGACCTGCTGCGCAGGTCGTCCTCCCCCTTGTCAGGGAGAAGATGAAACGCGCCGACCTCATCTTCCCCCTCCGGGGGAAGACGGCTGCGAAGCAGCCCGTAGGGGGCAAGTGACGCCACCGCCAACCTGCCTTAAGAGACCCCCATGGCGTCGGCCGCGATCAACACCCTGACCCTGACCGACTTCCGGTCCTACGCGCACGCCCGCCTCGAGACGGGCGGTGCCAGCGTCTATCTGTTCGGGGCCAATGGTGCGGGCAAGACCAACCTGCTGGAGGCCATCAGCCTGTTGTCGCCGGGCAAGGGCCTGCGCGGCTCCAGCCTGGCCGAGGTAGGCCGGCGGCTGCCCGGCGAGGCGACGGGGCGGGCCTGGGCCGTGGCGGCGCAGGTTGAGGCGGGCCCAAGCGAATTTGGCGGCGACGAGCCGGTGCAGCTGGGCACGGGCGTCGAGACCGGCGGCCAGACCCGGCGGCTGGTGCGGGTGGATGGCGAGACTGTGCCGCCCGGCCGGCTGGCCGATCACATCCGCCCCATCTGGCTGACCCCGGCCCAGGACCGGCTGTTCCTGGAATCCGCCTCCGAGCGCCGCCGCTTCTTCGACCGGCTGGTCTTCGCCGGCGAACCCTCTCACGCCGCCCACGCCAGCGCCTATGACAAGGCCCAGCGCGAACGCATGCGTCTGCTGACCGACGCCTTTGAAAGCGCCGCGCCGGCGGATCCTGTGTGGCTGACGGCGCTGGAGGCGCGGCTGGCCCAGTCGGGCGCCCTGATGGCCGAGGCTCGCGCCCGCACCCTTGTCGCCCTGCAGGCCGAGATCGACGGCCGCGGCGACCGGCCCTTTCCGCAGGCCAGGCTTTCGCTGACCGGCGAGTGGGAAAAACTGGCGCTCGAAGGCGCCGAGTTCGCCGAGATCGAGCTGCGTCTGGCTACCGCCCTGGCCGCCGCTCGCCCCCGTGACGGCGCTGCCGGACGCGCCCTAACCGGCCCGCATCGGGGCGATCTCGACATCCTGCATGTCGAGAAGGACCGTCCGGCGGCGGAATGCTCGACCGGAGAGCAGAAAGCGCTGATTTTGAACCTGGTTTTGGCCCAGGCGGCGCGACTTTCGCGTGCGGAATCCGCGCCGAATCCTATAGTATTGCTCGACGAAGTCGCCGCGCATCTCGACCTTACCCGGCGAGCCGCCTTGGCCGACGAAATCACGGCGCTCAAGCTCCAGGCCTTCCT
>JANOSS010000126.1:0-29079 GCA_031415995.1 Caulobacter sp.
TTCCAAATCAACAATGTCAAAGACCCAGAGCCGAAGCTCCCAGAACCGCCTCTCAGCAGCACCACCGTTTATCGCCCAGTGTCGGCGGAGGCGGCTATCTATCCAACCCCGAATTCCGTGTCAAATCGTTTTTTGCAAAACGTTTCGAACCGAAGTGACCAACCCAGGAAATCCCGGATCCGCCAGAGTAGGCAGCTTCTAGAGAAGCTGACCTTGTCAGTCAACCGATTATTTTGAAGAACCTTCAGAACAACTAGTTGATAGACTTGGCACCGCGCCGCTGAATTCTTGCAAAGACTTGGCGGCGATGCCCGGAGCGGCGCTTCTAAAGAGGCGACGCTCCGAAGTCAACCAACTCGTTTCGAACATTTCGAAACCCGGAAAACCGGGAAGCGAAGCGCAAAAGATGGACCAGGGCCGCCTAGGCTTCCCTCGTGTGTCCATTACCGAGTCGATTGGAGCGCGGAGATTAACGAAGCGAGCCGAGCGATGCAAGCGCCCTTTCGGGGCCGCGCCGTCCGGCCGCGTTGCGGTTCCGAGCGAGGGGCGGATTTAGTCCCGTGCCCCGCTCATGGCAAGCCCTTCGTGACGATATAACGACGCTTTCTGGGCGGCGTGCTTAATGCTGGCTTTCCGGGAGCCGCACGACCAGACCGTCCAGCGCGTCACTCACCTTGATCTGGCAGGACAGACGGCTGTTGGGCTCGACGTTCTCGGCGAAGTCGAGCATCGACTCCTCCATGGCCGACTTGTCGCCGGTCTTGGAAAGCCAGGCGTCGTCGACATAGACATGGCAGGTGGCGCAGGCACAGGCGCCGCCGCAATCGGCGTCGATACCGGGCACGTTGTTCTTAACTGCGCCCTCCATGACTGTCAGGCCTGGCTTGACGTCGATGACGTGTTCGGCGCCGTGGTGCTCGATATAGGTGATCTTGGCCATGCGGTGTCCTTGAGTTCCCCTTTGGGCGGCTTTCAGGCCGCCACGTCCTTCATTGATATCGCCGGATCGGTGAGCTTTTCCACTGAGACCGGCGTGCGTTTGGCGATCAGTTGCTTGCCCGCCATGAATTCGGGCGGCGCATTGACCGCCTCGACGGCCTGGAGCAGGTCGCCCTTCATATGGAAGACCGCGAACTTCGCCGCCGCAACGTCGCCGCGTACCAGGATGCGGTCGGTGTCAAACGGCAGGCCGGCGATCTGCAGCTTCAGGTCATACTGATCAGACCAGAACCACGGAACTTCAGGCAGCGGACCGGCGCGGCCGACAATGGCGGCGGCGGCCTGCTTGGCCTGCTCCAGTGCATTGGGCACGCTTTCGAGCCGGAACTGGCGCTCATAAAGCGGCAGCGGACGATGGCTGACGTCGCCGATCGCGAAGATCCGCGCATCCGCGGTCCGGGCCTCCAGGTTGACGACCACCCCATTGGCACAGTCGAGACCGGCGGCCTTGGCCAGATCGTCATTGGGAATGGCCCCGACCCCGACCAGCACGGCGTCGCACGCGACGATCCTGCCATCGGAGAACCGCACCCCGGTCACCTGGCCATTCTCGCCCTCAAAAGCCTCGACGCCGGCATTGAGCTCGAAGGCCACACCCCGGGCCGTGTGATAGTCCTGAAAGAACGTCGAGAGCACAGGACAGGCCACGCGCGCCAGAACCCGGGCCTCGCGTTCGATAATCATGGCGTGCGCGCCGAGCGCGCGGGCCGAGGCCGCCGCCTCCAGGCCCACATAGCCGCCGCCGACCACGGCCAGGCGCTTGCCCGGACCCAGGGCGTTCTTGAGCAGCTCAGCGTCGGCCGCCGTGCGCAGGGCCAGGACGCCGGCCAGATCCGCGCCCGGGATCGGCAGCATCCGGGCGCGGGCTCCGGTGGCCAGGATCAGATAATCGTAGGGACAGGCCTCGCCCGAAGCGAGGTGGGCGACCCGCTCGACGCGGTCGATGCGGGTGACGACGCCGCCCAACCGCAAGGAGACTCCATTCTCGGCGTACCACTCGGCGGGCTTGAGGGAGAGGGAGTCGGCGTCGGCCTCGCCCTTGAGCCAGCCCTTGGACAACGGCGGACGCTGATAGGGCAGCAGGGGCTCGTCGCCGATCAGCACGATCGGACCGGTATGGCCATACTGGCGCAGGAAGGCTGCCGCAGAGCCGCCGGCATGGCCGGCGCCCACGATGACCACGCGCGCGTTCAGATCGCCCAACTCAGATGCGTTCAAGCCGCGCCCTCCCTTTCGTCAAAAGTGACGGCAGCGTCACCTTTTGGCAAGCGCCATGAATGGAAGAGAAGAAGGCGAGTGTGTCAGACGACGCGCTCGACCATCATCTTCTTGATTTCGGCGATCGCCTTGGCCGGGTTCAGGCCCTTGGGGCAGACCTGGGCGCAGTTCATGATCGTGTGGCAGCGATAGAGTTTGAACGGGTCTTCCAGGGCATCCAGACGGTCGCCGGTGGCCTCGTCGCGGCTGTCGATCAGCCAGCGATAGGCATGCAGCAGGGACGCCGGGCCCAGATACTTGTCGCCGTTCCACCAGTAGCTGGGGCACGAGGTCGAGCAGCAGGCGCAGAGGATGCACTCATACAGACCGTCCAGCTTCAGGCGGTCTTCCGGGCTCTGCTTCCACTCGGTCTGCGGCTCGGGCGTGTCGGTATGCAGCCAGGGCTCGACCGAGGCGTACTGCGCGTAGAACAGTGTCAGGTCCGGGATCAGGTCCTTGACCACCGGGGCGTGCGGCAGCGGGGCGATCTGCACGGCCTTGCCGGGCACTTCGGCCCAGCCATGGGTGCAGGCCAGGGTGTTGCGGCCGCCGATGTTCATCGCACAGGAGCCACAGACCCCTTCCCGGCACGACCGGCGGAAGGCCAGGGTCGGGTCGATGCTGTTCTTGATATAGAGCAGGGCGTCGAGAACCATCGGTCCGACCGCTTCCATATCGACATCGTAGCTATCCCAGCGCGGATTGCCGCCCGCCTCGGGGTCGTAGCGATAGATCTTGAAGGTCTTGACCTTCGTGGCTCCGGCGGGGGCCGGCCAGTGCTTGCCGGCCTTGACCTGGGAGTTCTTGGGAAGCGTCAGCTCGACCATCGGACCCTCAATAAACCCGTGCTTTAGGCGGGATGTAGGCGATGTCGTCGGACATCGTGTAGCTGTGGACCGGGCGGTAATCGATCTTCACCTTGCCGGTATCGACGTCGAGCCAGGCCAGGGTGTGTTTCATCCACTCGCCGTCGTTGCGATCGCCGAAGTCTTCGCGGGCATGGGCGCCGCGGCTTTCGGTTCGGTTGACCGCCCCGGCCACGGTGACCACGGCCTGACCGATCAGGTTGTCGAACTCGAGCGTTTCCATCAGGTCGGTGTTCCACACCAAACCGCGATCGGTGACCTTGATGTCCTTGGCCTTCTCCCAGACGTCCGCCAGGCGCTGGGCGCCGCCGTCCAGGGTTTCACCGGTGCGGAACACGGCGGCGTCTTCCTGCATGGCCTTCTGCATTTCAAGGCGCAGGGCGGCCGTGCCCTGGGTTCCGCTGGCGTTGCGATAGCGGTCGAAGCGCGCCAGGTGCGGGTCGGTCTGGGCGTCCTTGAGTTCCGGCTGGGTGGCGCCGGGCTTGAGGATCTCGGCGCAGCGCAAGGCTGCGGCGCGACCGAACACCACCAGGTCGATCAGCGAGTTGGAGCCCAGGCGGTTGGCGCCGTGCACCGAAACGCAGGCCGCCTCGCCCACGGCCATCAGGCCGGGGATCACCTGGTCGGGGTTGTCGCCCGACTTGGTGACGACTTCGCCGTGATAGTTCGTGGGGATGCCGCCCATATTGTAGTGGACGGTCGGCAGCACCGGGATCGGGGCCTTGGTCACATCGACGCCTGCGAACACCTTGGCGGTCTCGGAAATGCCGGGCAGGCGTTCGTGCAGGATCTTCGGATCCAGGTGATCCAGGTGCAGGAAGATGTGGTCCTTGTTGGGGCCCACACCGCGACCTTCGCGGATCTCGATGGTCATGGCCCGGCTGACCATGTCGCGCGGAGCCAGGTCCTTCACGGTCGGCGCATAGCGCTCCATGAAGCGCTCGCCTTCGCTATTGGTCAGATAGCCGCCTTCGCCGCGGGCGCCCTCGGTGATCAGGCAGCCGGCGCCGTAGATGCCGGTGGGGTGGAACTGCACGAATTCCATGTCCTGCAGCGGCAAGCCGGCGCGCAGCGCCATGGCATTGCCGTCGCCGGTGCAGGTGTGGGCCGAGGTCGCCGAGAAATAGGCCCGGCCGTAACCGCCGGTGGCCAGAATGACCTGCTGGGCCCGGAAGCGGTGCAGGGTGCCGTCATCGAGCTTCCAGGCGGTGAGGCCCCGGCAGACGCCGTCTTCCATGATCAGGTCGAGGGCGAAATACTCGATGAAAAACTCGGTGTCATGGGCCAGGGACTGGCCGTACATCGTATGCAGCATGGCGTGACCAGTGCGGTCGGCGGCCGCGCAGGTGCGCTGGATCGGGCCTTCGCCATAGTTCTTGGTCATGCCGCCAAAGGCGCGCTGATAGATCTTGCCCTCGGCCGTGCGCGAGAAGGGCACGCCCCAGTGCTCCAGCTCATAGACGGCGGCCGGCGCGTTGCGGGTCAGGTACTCGATGGCGTCCTGGTCGCCCAGCCAGTCCGACCCCTTGACGGTGTCGTACATGTGCCAGCGCCAGTCATCCTGGCCCATATTGCCCAGCGAGGCCGAGATGCCGCCCTGGGCTGCCACGGTGTGGCTGCGGGTCGGGAAAACCTTGGTGATGCAGGCGGTCTTCAGACCGGCCTGGGCGCAGCCGAGCGCAGCCCGGAGGCCCGAGCCCCCGGCCCCGACGACGACGACGTCGAACTTGTGATCGATGAACTTGTAGGCCGACATCAGAAGGCTCCGGTGAGGGCGACCTTGAGGATCGAAAAGACCCCGAGGAAGCCGCTAAGCACGCAGACGAAGATATTGAGAATGACCAGGGCGCTCTTGGTCGTAAACTTGTGGATATAGTCCTCGATCACCACCTGGACGGCGCCCTGCAGGTGGATCAGGGCGGCGATCAGCAGCAGGGCCAGCAGCACCGCGTTCAGCGGCGTGGCCAGCCACAGGGCGGCGCCCTCGAAATCACCGGCCGCCAACTTGAGGCCGGCGAACACGCCCCACAGCGACAGGGGGATCAGGGCGATGCCCGAGACGCGCTCGGTCATGAAGTGGCTGACGCCATGGCGGGCCGCGCCCATGCCGCGCGCGCGCGACAGCGGCGTGCGGAAACGCTCGGACTTGATCTCGGCCATTATTGAAGCGCTCCCGTCGCAGCGGCGATCACCCAGGTGACGGCGGTGGCCACAACCGCAAAGGCGATGGCCGTAGCGCCCGTCAGATCGGCGGTCTTCGGCGCAAAGCCGATCCCGGCGTCCCAGAAGGTCTGGCGGATCGCATAGGCGATGTTGAAGAACAGGGCGAAGGTCAGGCCCAGCAGCACCAGCTTGCCCAACAGCGAGCCCATCACCGAGGTGTAGAGCGCGTAGCTGTCATGGCCCGAGGCCAGGGCCAAGGCCCACAGCGCCAGCAGGACAGCGCCGGCATACAGGCCAACCACACAGGCGCGGTGCAGGATCGAGCAGGCCATGGTGATATGCCAACGCCACACTTGCAGGTGCGGCGACATCGGGCGCTCAGGCAGCCCCCGGCTCGTGTCGGTCATTACAGGTCCAACCCCAGTAGCCTTTGTGCGTTGCGGGATGCTTTTAAGCGCGAGGACGGGGGTGTCAACGAAACCGCCATAGTTGAGATACGTTCTCAGCGCCGTTGCCGGCTTTCTGACGCCAGTTACGGACCCGGACGCCGCAAGGATGCATCGTCCGCCGCCGCGCGGAACACCGTCAGCGCCAGATGCTGCAGCAGCATGATGGTCTTGGCGTCCTGGATGCGGCCGTCGGCGATCATGGCCAGGGCCTCGTCTATTGTGGGCTCCAGCACCTCGATGTCCTCGCCCTCGTCCGGGTGGCCGCCGCCATCGCCGATCCGCATCGCGCCGTCATACTCGGCCACGAAGAAATGCAGGGTCTCGGTGACCGAGCCCGGGCTCATGAAGGCCGTGAACACGTGGCGCACGTCGGCCAGGCGATAGCCCAGCTCCTCCTCGACCTCGGCGCGGATGCGCACCTCAGGTTCGGCATTGTCGAGCAGGCCGGCGGCCGCCTCGATCAGCAGGCCGTCATAGCCGTTTACATAGGCCGGATAGCGAAACTGCCGGACCAGCAGCACCGTGCGCTTGTCCAGATTATAGGGCAGCAACACCGCCCCATTGCCCCGGTCATAGTGCTCACGATGCTGAGTCTGCCAGGTCCCGTCGCGGCGCTTCCAGTCGAAGCTCGTGGTCTTCAGGACATACCAGTTGTCCGACAGTAGCCGGGTCTCGCGCACGCGGATTCGGTCCTGGACACTCATGACTTCTCCTAGTCCCGCACCCGGGCGACATAGTCGGACGAGCGCATCTCCTGCAGACGCGAGACCGTCCGCTCGAACTCGAACGCCCCGTCGCCGGCCGGATACAGGCCCTCTGGCTCCGCGTCGGCCAGCGCCACCAGCTTGGCGTCGGCCTCGTAAAGCGCGTCGATCAGGGTGTTGAAGCGCTTGGCCGCATCGCGCCGCTCGGGCGTCAGGCGCGGGATATCTTCCAGGAACACCGTATGGAAGCGCTCGGCCAGGGCCAGATAGTCCTGGGGCCCCAGCGCCTGCTGGCAAAGGCTGGCGAAGGACGACCTCAGCATGCCGCCGGCGGCGCGCGGCAGGCGGATCTTGCGTCCCAGCACTTCCAGGTTGGCGCCGGTCTCGGGCGCGCCGTCCAGCATGTCGGCCCATAAACGCTCGAATTCGGCCTGACACGCCTTGTCGTTGGGCGACAGCCAGGTGCGCGCGGCCCGCAGGCGGTCCAGCCGGAAATCCACCGGTCCCCGCACGGCCACCACATCCAGCGCGCCCTTCAGCATCTCGATGAAAGGCACGAACAGCTGGCGGTTCAGTCCATCCTTGTAGAGGTCGTCCGGCGGCCGGTTGCTGGTCGCCACAAGCGTCACGCCATGAGCGAACAGCCCTTCAAACAGCCGGCCCAGGATCATGGCATCGGCGATGTCGGTGACCTGCAGCTCGTCGAAGCACAGCAGCCGCGCCTGGCTGGCGATCAGCTCGGCGGTCGGCACGATGGGATCATCACCCTTGTGCTGCCCGAACCGCGCCTTGCGCTGGGCAGCGTCGCCCTTGCGCCAGGCGTCGATATGGCCGTGAACCTCGGCCATGAAGGCATGGAAGTGGATGCGGCGCTTGCGGGCGATGGGCGCACTGTCGAAGAACAGGTCCATCAGCATCGACTTGCCGCGCCCGACCGGTCCCCACAGATAGACGCCGCGCTGGCTCTTGGGCTTGCGGCCAAACAGCGAAAAGCTGGGCTCGCCAGCCGAGTCCAGATCGGCCTCCAGCCGCGACAGGGCGTCGACGGCGGCGGCCTGGGCCACATCAGGCTTGATCTCGCCCTGGGCCAGGCGCTCGCGATAGGCGGTGCGGAGTGAAGTCGGCATCAGGACTGCGGTTAGCGCGGGACGGCCGCCGGGAGCAAGCCGCTTAAGCCCCCAGCTCTTTGCGCACGAAGCGATAGGTTTCGCGCTTCTCGCAGGCGCAGGCGCGCATCTGGCCGTCCTTGGTCCACCAGATCATCAACGGCCAAGCGAAGCTGATGCCGTTGTCCTTCATCAAGGGAACCAGCTTTTCGACATTGGCCCGGCCGGCCTCGATCACCGCCGTGCGGGCAATGTCGCCGTCGGCCGGCTTGATCCCCGGCGCGGTCCAGGCCTCGACCGGCGTCTTCTCCCAGCGCTCGGCCAAGGCCCAGCTGCGGTTGACCCACAGTTCGGCGACGGTGGCGCGTTCGACCGGCGTGGACTTGGCGACGCCGTTCTTGTCGGCGCGGGCGATCTCGATCACCCGGGTGTCGACGCCCGCAGCATGCAGCCTGGGAAACTCCTCGGCCTTGAAGCGCACGCAGTCAGGGCAGGTGCGGAAACTGACCATATAGAATTTCGGCCCCGGCAGACCGGGCGACACCCACCCCGACTCCTGCAGGATCTTGGCGATCTCGGCCTGGTGCTTGGTGATCGCCTTGGGCCGCCAGCGCAGCTCCATGTTCCAGTAGCCATAGGCGCCGGCCGCGATCAGGGCCACGACCAGCAGGGCGATCAGCCCGCGCATCAGGTTCTTCAAGTCCGGCACTCCCATGAACATCGCATCCTAAGCTCAACCACCGCGCGTCAGGCGTCAATTTTCCTGACATCGGCCCCGACGGCGCCTAAGCTTGCGCCATGGTCAACGCTCCAGAGGCGCGCCCGGCGCCCCGACCCCGCCACATCGTCGACATGCTGATCGCCGAGCGTGCGCCCCGGCTGACAGCCTCGCCCCTTTGGCCGCTGCTTCGCCTGCCGCTATACGGCCTGCTGGGCTATGGCAGGGCCCGGCGGATGGCCGACACTATCGCCGGGATCGGCGGCCGCGCCGCGCTGGACCACGTCTCGGCGCTGCTGGACCTGAAGGTCGCGGTGCGGGGGCTGAAGCACATGCCCGCGACCGGCCGGGCGGTCATCGTCGCCAATCACCCGACCGGCATCGCCGACGGCGTGGCTGTGTACAACGTGCTCAAACAGGTCCGGCCGGACATCCTCTTCTACGCCAATGCCGACGCCCATCGCGTGTGCCGCCAGTTCGACGAGGTGCTGATCCCGGTAGAATGGGTCGAGGAAAAGCGCAGCCGCGAACGCATGCGCCTGACCCTGTCGATGACCCGCGACGCCCTGGAAGCCGAACGCGCCCTGATGATCTTCCCGGCCGGTCGGCTGGCGGTCAAGGATGCCCAGGGCCTGCTGAGCGACCCGCCCTGGGCCGCCTCGGCAGTGTCGATCGCCCGCAAGTACGGAGCGCCGATCATCCCGATCCATGTCGCCGGCCCGTGGTCGACCCTGTTCCATCTGTTCGACCGGCGCTCGCAGGAACTGCGCGACATCACCCTGTTTCACGAGCTGCTCAACAAGACCGGCCGCAAGTTCGAGCTGATCGTCGGCCAGCCCGTCGATCCGGCGTCCCTGGCCACCGATACGGGGGAAGCCACGACCGCCCTCAAGCGCTATGTGGAGCGGGTCCTGCCAAAGCACCCCGAAGGCGCCCTGACTTGAGCTCTCTCCGCCTCGCCCCCCTCCATCTCGCCGACGAGGCCGCCACCCAACAGTTAGGCCGCGCCCTGGCCCGCGCCCTCAAGCCCGGCGACGCGCTCTGCCTGACCGGCCCCTTGGGGGCAGGCAAGTCGACCCTGGCCCGCGCCCTGATCCGCGCCCTGACCACGCCGGACGAGGAGGTACCCAGCCCGACCTTCACCCTGGTGCAGTTCTACGAGACGGCCGATTTCCCCCTGGCCCATTTCGACCTCTACCGCCTTTCGGATCCGGACGAGGCCTATGAGATCGGTCTCGATGAAGCCCTGGACGACGGTGTCGCGCTGATTGAATGGCCGCAGAGACTGGAAGGGCGTTTGCCGGCGACTCGGCTCGATATAGACATCGCCCTCGACGGCGACGCACGACGCGTCACGATCACCCGGCATGGCGATTTCGAAGGACGCACCCTTGAGTTCTGAGCGCGAGACGGCCAAGGCCGCGTTTCTGCTGGCCCACCGCTATGGCGACGTGCGCCGCGAGAACCTGGGCGGCGACGCCTCGACCCGCAGCTATGAGCGCCTGCATCGCGCCAATGGCCAAGAGGGGGGCGGTCATAGCTTCATCTTTATGGACCAGCCGCCCTCGGTCGAGACCGCGCCCTGCCCGCCTGCGGCGACGCCCGCCGAACGCGCCGCGCTCGGCTACAACGCCCTGGCGCGCCTGGCGGCCGGCCGAGTGGACGCCTTTGTCGCCTGCGCCGGCTGGCTGAACGCCCAGGGCCTTTCGGCCCCCAAGGTGCTGGCCGCCGATCCCGCCGCCGGCCTGGCCGTGCTGGAAGACCTGGGCGACGACCTCTTTGCCCGCCTGATCGAGACCGGGACCGACGAGGCGCCGCTCTATGACGCCGCCATCGACGGCCTGGTGGCGATCCACGCCGCCCCGACCCCCAGCGTGCTGGACTTCGACGGCTCGACCTGGCCGCTACTGGTCTATGACGACCTGGCCCTGAAGACCGCCCACGACATCTTCACCGAGTGGCTACCGCAGTTCCGGCCCGTCACCTTCGACTCCGCCGCGCTCGCCGCGTGGGAAGCCATCTGGGCGCCGATCCGCGCCGAGGGCGAGGCGCAAGCCACGGTGTTCTGCCATCGCGACTATCACGCCGAGAACCTGATCTGGCTGCCGGAGCGCGAGGGTGCGGCGCGGGTCGGGATGCTGGACTTCCAGGACGCCGTCCTGGCCCATCCGGCCTGGGACCTGTCGATGCTGCTGCACGACGCCCGCCGGACGGTGTCGCCCGAGCGCGAGGCCGTCTGCCTGGACCGCTATCTGACCGCCCGGCCCGAGCTCGACCGCACCGCCTTCCTGGCCGACTATCACGCCCTGGGCGCGCTCAACATCGCCCGTATCCTGGGCATCTTCGCGCGCCTCGTGACCCGCGACGGCAAGCCCCGCTATGAGCAGTTCATGCCGCGACTCTGGACCTATCTCGATGTCTGTCTGGCCGATCCGGCCCTGACGCAGATGAAGGCGTGGTTCGATCAGTACGTTCCGCCCGAGGCCCGCCGATGAGCACCGCCCCCAAGATCGCCATGGTCTTGGCCGCAGGCCTGGGCACCCGCATGCGTCCTCTGACCGACGACCGGCCCAAGGCCTTGGTCGAGGTCGGCGGCCGCGCCTTGATCGATCACATGCTCGACCGGCTGGTCGAAGCCGGCGTCGAGACCGCCGTGGTCAATGTCCACGCCTTCGCCGACCGGCTTGAAGCCCATCTGATGGCGCGTCAGGCCCGGGGCCTTGGTCCCCGCATCATCATCTCCGACGAACGTCCTCAGGCGCTGGAGACCGGCGGTGGGATCAAGCACGCCTTGCCCCTGCTGGGCGAAGGCCCGGTCTGGGTGGCCAATATCGATTCCGTCTGGATCGAGAGCGGCGCACCGGCCCTCGACGCCGTCGCGGCGACCTGGGACCCGAGCACTATGGATGTCTGTCTGCTGCTGGCCCCCACCACAGGCTCGCTGGGCTTCCACGACAGCGGCGACCTGTTCCTCGATGACGGGCCCAAGGGTGGGATCGTGCGCTTCAAAAACCCCGGCGAGACCGCGCCCTTGGTCTATGTCGGCGTCCATATCTGCAAGCCGGCGATCACCGCCGAGGGTCCCCAGGGCCCGTTCTCGCTGTTGCCGATCTGGAAGGGCCTGGCCGCTGACCAACGCGTCCACGGCGTCTCGCCCGAAGGCCTTTGGATGCACGTCGGCGATCCCGGCGCCCGCGATCTGGCGGAAGCCAAACTGAAATGACCTTCAGCGGCCCCTTTGCCGATCCTTTCGGGCGACCGGGGCCACGCTGGTTCTCGATCCCGGCCCACCGCCCGTTCGTCGATGACCTTGCGAAGGGCTTTCTGGCGGCGCTGTCGCATATGGGCCCCGAGGCCCTGCCCCGCGCCACCCTGCTGACCCCGACCCGGCGCGGCGCCCGCGCCGTGGCCGATGCCCTGCTGGCGGCCAGCGACGGCAAGGCCCTGCTGCTGCCGCAGATCCGTCCTCTGGGCGACCTGGACGAGGGCGAGCCGCCGTTCGAGCCGGGCGATCTGGCCCTGGACCTGCCGCCGGCGATCTCCTCGCGCCGCCGCCGGTTCGAACTGGCCCGGATCGTCGTCGATCATGCTGATCTGCTGACCTTCACGCCGGGTGCCTCGCAAGCGCTGGAAATGGCCAAGGCCTTGGCCGATTTCCTCGACAGCTGCCGGATCGAGGAGATCGACACCGACGGCAAGCTGGACGGCCTCGCCGACGGGGATCTGGCCCAGCACTGGCAGGTCTCGGCAAGATTTCTCAAGGCGGTGCTGGCCGCCTGGCCCGCGCGTCTTACAGAACTGGGCCTGATCGACGTCGCCGACCGCCGGGTGTTGCTGCTGCGGGCCCTGGCCAAACGCTGGACCGAACATCCGCCGACCGAGGTGCTGGTCGCCGCCGGCTCGACCGGCACGGCCCCCGCCACCGCCGACCTGCTGCGCGTGGTCGCCGCCGCTCCGCTGGGCGCGGTGGTGCTGCCGGGCCTGGACGAAGACCTCGCCGAAAGCGCCTGGGACAAGGTCGGCGAGCAGCATCCCCAAGGCGCCATGCGCCGTCTGCTGGACCGCGCCGGCATTACCCGCGCTGATGTCCGCCCGTGGTTTGCGCAGGCCGACAGCCGGGGCCGCTGGCGCCGGCGTATCGTCAACGAGGCCCTGCGTCCGGCCGAGGCCACCGCCGACTGGCTGGCCCAGATCGAGAGCCTGCGCGCCGAAGCGCCAGACCTCGATCCCGTCGCCGAGGGCCTGAAAGGCCTGTCGCTCATTTCGGCCCGCACCGAGGAAGAGGCCGCCAGCGCCTGCGCGCTTCTCCTGCGCGAAGCGCTGGAGACTCCGGGACGCACCGCCGCCCTGGTCACGCCCGACCAGACCCTGGCCCGCCGCGTCGCTGCCCGTCTGGTCCGCTGGGGCGTGATCCCCGACAGCTCGGCCGGCGCGCCCCTGGCCGCCAGCCCCGCTGCAATCCTGGCCCAGCATCTGGCCGGTCTGGTCTGCGATCCACTGGACCCCGTGCGCCTGCTGGCCCTGGCCAAGCATCCGCTGGTGCGGTCCGAGGAGGATCTTGAAGCCTCGACCACGCTGGAGCTGAGAGGCCTGCGTGGCCCCTCTCCGCGCTCGGCCGAGGCCCTTCTGGCCAGGCTGGACGATCACCCGGCCGCCCTGGCCCTGGCCAGGCGCCTGCTCGCCGCCGTCGCCCATGCCGCCGCGCCCTATGTCGACCAGATGGCCCCGCCGTCCAAGGCCGCCCTGGCCCTGACCGAAGCGCTGGAGGCCCTGACCGGTCCCGACCGCCTATGGATCGGCCAGGCCGGCGAGTGCCTGGGCGGCCTGCTCTCGACCCTGATCGAGGACGGCGTCGTCCTGCCGTCGGCCAAGCCCCAGGCCTTCGCCGACATCCTCGACCGGCTGGTCAACGAAGAGACCCTGCGGGTCGGCGGCGCCACCCATCCGCGCCTGCGCATCCTGGGGGCCATCGAGGCCCGCCTGGTTCGCGCCGACCGGCTGGTGCTGGCCGGGCTGGAGGAAGGCGTCTGGCCGCAGGGCGCGCCGATCGATCCGTTCCTGTCGCGGCCGATGCGCGAAAAGCTGGGCCTGCCGCCGCCCGAGCGCCGGGTCGGCCTGACCGCCCACGACTTCGCCCAGGCCGCCAGCGCGCCGGACGTGATCCTGGTCCATTGCGAGCGACGCGGCGGCGCCCCCGCCGTCGAGTCCCGCTGGCTGTGGCGGCTGAAGACCCTGGCCAAGGGCGCGGGTCTGAAACTGCCGGAGCGCCAGGACGCCCTCGACTGGGCTCGCGCCCTTGACGCGCCCGGACCCTACGCGCCCTATCCGCGCCCGGCCCCCACCCCGCCGGTCGAGGATCGTCCGCGCCGGATGGCCGTCACCCGCGTCGAAGCCCTGACCCGCGACCCCTACGCCGTCTGGGCCCGCGATATTCTGAAACTCTATCCGCTGGAGCGGCCCGACGAGCCGGTCGAGGCCAGAGCGCGCGGCACAGCTATCCACGCGGCGTTCGAAAAGTTCTCCGAGGCGCATCGCGGCCCGGTCCCGACCGACGCCTCGGCCATCTTCGAGGCCCTGTATATGAGCGAGCTGGTCGCGGCCGGCATGCCGCCGACGGCCCTGGCCCGCGAGCGGGCGCTCGCCAAGGAGGCCGCCGCCTGGGTCGCCGACTGGGAGCGCCAGCGCCGGACGGACGCCGAAAGCATCATCGTCGAGGCCGAGGGCGTGCTGACCTTCGACATCGACGGCCGCGCCTTCACCCTGACCGCCAAGGCCGACCGCATCGAGCCCACCCGCGACGGTCTGGCCCACATTCTCGACTACAAGACCGGCGCCGCGCCCAGCAAGAAGCAGGTCGAGACCGGTTTCTCGCCGCAACTGACCCTGACGGCGGCGATCCTGCTGAACGGCGGGTTCAAAGACCTGCCGGACCGCAAGCCGGGCGACCTGGCCTATGTGCGGGTCACCGGCCGCAAGCCGGCAGGACTCGAGGAAGTGCGCGTTGCCGCCGCCGACAGCGAGCAGGTCGCGATTGAGGCCCTGGACGGCCTGCGCACCGTGATCCGCCGCTATGACGACCCGGCTCAGCCCTATCGTTCGCGCACGGCGCCGCAGTTCGTGAAAGACCATCCCGGCGACTACGCCCACCTGGCGCGGGTGTTCGAATGGTCGACCAGCGGCGAGGACGGAGAGGGCGAATGACCATTCCCGACCCCCAACGCGTCGCCGCCGACCCGGCGATATCGGCCTTCGTTACCGCCAATGCCGGCTCGGGCAAGACCAAGACCCTGATCGACCGGGTCGCACGCCTGCTGCTGGCCGGATCGACGCCCGAGGCGATCCTGTGTGTGACCTACACCAAGGCCGCGGCCGCCGAGATGCAGCGGCGGCTGTTCGAACGGCTGGGCGGCTGGTCGGTAACCGCCGACGCTGCCCTGCGCACCGAGCTCTCCAAACTGGTCGGCGCGCCGGAGGCGACGTTTGACACCGGCGACCTGTCCAAGGCCCGAGCCCTGTTCGCCCGCGCCCTGGAAACGCCCGGCGGCCTGAAGATCCAGACCATCCACGCCTTCTGCGAAAAGCTGCTGCGGCGGTTTCCGCTGGAGGCCGGGGTGTCGCCGGGCTTCGTGGTGATGGACGACTCGGCCGGCGCCGCTGTGGCCCGCGCCGCCCGCCGTACCGTGGCGACCTATGTCGACACCCACGACGATGCGTTCGCCGTGGCCTATGCGCGGTTCTCGGTAGCGCTGGATTTCGCGGCCTTCGAGTCGATGTTCGGGACCTTCGAGATCCGGCGCGGGGCAATCGCCGGGTATCTGGGCCGGCAT
Organism: Caulobacter sp.; assembly: GCA_031415995.1. Taxonomy (GTDB): domain Bacteria; phylum Pseudomonadota; class Alphaproteobacteria; order Caulobacterales; family Caulobacteraceae; genus Caulobacter. The sequence continues at coordinate 15,090 of JANOSS010000126.1, forward strand.
GGCGGAGCGGATGGCGCGCTCGCCGACGTCTGGAAAGTCTGTGGCTTCGATAGCCCGATCGCGCCTGAGTCTGTCGCCGAAGAAGCAATGACCGAGCTTGATCTGGTGGTGTGGCGCGCCGTTGCCGATGTCCTCATCAGCTCCGGTGGCAAGACCGACATCAAGTGTGGCGACCAGTTAGCGGCCGTGGCCCGCGATCCCGATGCCACGCTGGAGCAGGCCTTAAAGGCCTTCTTCACCGAAGGCGGCGCAGGCACGCCAGCGACCTGGCCAAGCAAGACTTCGGGCCTGAAGGCTCGCCCGGACCTCCGCGATGCGTTGCTATTCGAGCAAGAAAAACTTGGGGTCGCTCGCGAACGGGTCCGCGCCGCCAGGGTGGCCCAGGACACCGTCGACGCACTGCTGTTGGCATCGCGCTACATTATCGACCACAGGGCGGAGAAGGCGTCACGCGGCGCGCTGGACTTCGCCGATCTCATAGAGCGCACCCGCGTGCTGCTGATCGAGAAGGTCGATGCGGCGTGGGTGCTCTACAAGCTGGACGGCGGGGTCGATCACATCCTGCTGGACGAGGCCCAGGACACCGCGCCCGAGCAGTGGGCGATCCTGCGAGCCCTGACCGGCGACTTCTTCGCCGGGGCTGGGGCCGGCAGCTGGCGCAAGGGACGCGACGCCCGCACCCTGTTCGTGGTCGGCGACGAGAAGCAGTCGATCTATTCGTTCCAGGGCGCCGATCCGCAGCGACTGCTGATCGAGACGCAAGGCTATATCGCCAAGATCGAGGCGGTGGGTCAGGTCGGCATGGGCGTGCCCTTGACCATGTCCTACCGCTCCACCCGCGAGGTGCTGTGCTTTGTCGACGCCCTGTTCTCCGATCCGGCCACCCGCGAGGGCGTGCCGCCGCCGGCCGGGGACGACGTGGTCACCCACCAGCCTTTCCGTACCGACGGCCCCGGCTGTGTCGATCTGTGGCCCCTGACCCGCGAGCGGCCCGGCGAGGAGCGCGACGCCTGGGAAGCGCCGCTGGACGCGCAGACCGAGCACAGCGCCAATCGCCGCCTGGCCGAAGCCATCGCCAGCGAGATCGCCGGCATCCTGGCGCGCGGCGACGAGGTGCACGACAAGGATCGCAAGGTCCGCCGCCCCGCCCACGCCGGCGACATCCTGATCCTGGTGCGTCGCCGCAAGGTGCTGTTCGAGGAGATCATCAGAGCGCTCAAGCACGCCAAGGTGCCGGTGGCCGGGGCCGACCGGCTGTCGCTGTCGGCCCATATCGCCTTCGACGACCTGCTGGCCCTGGGCCGCTTTGTGCTGTTCCCCGATGACGACCTGACCCTGGCGGCCCTGCTCAAGAGCCCGTTCTGCGGCCTGACCGACGAAGACGTCTACGCCCTGGCCAAGGACCGCAAGCCGCTGACCCTTTGGGCGACGCTGTCGAACTGGGCCGACGAGGACCCGCGCTGGGCCGCCGCCCGCGACCTGCTGGCCTGGGCCCTGGTCGAGGGCCGCAAGCGCCAGCCGTTCGAGTTCTTCGCCACCCTGCTGGGCAGGGTCGACGCCGCCGGCCTCTCTAACCGCGCCAAGGTGCTGACCCGCCTGGGTGGCGAGGCCGACGAGGCGCTGGACGAGTTTCTGGCCCAGGTGATGAACGCCGAGCAGCGCAACATCCGCGACCTGGAAGCCCTGGTCGCCGACTTCGCGGCGCTGGACATCATCGTCAAGCGCGAGATGGAGGGCGCCCGCCGCGAGGTGCGGGTGATGACTGCCCACGGCTCCAAGGGTCTGGAGGCACCGATCGTCTTCCTGCCCGAGACCACGGTGAAGCGCGGCGCGGGCGGCTCTCCGCTGCTGGCGACGGAAGACGGCGGCGTCCTGTGGTCGACCGGCAAGAGCGCCGATTGCGCCGCCTCGACCAGGGCCCGCGAGCTGCGCGACAAGAAGGAGGCCGAGGAGGCCCTGCGGCTCTACTACGTCGCCCTGACCCGGGCCCGGGACCGCCTGGTGCTGTGCGGCCGCATCGACGCCCGGACCAAGGACGAGAACGTCGGCGGCTGGTACGCGGCAGCGAAGGCGGCCTTCGCCCATGCCGACATCGCCCCCGAGGTCCGGGCGATCGGCGCTCCCGACGCACCGATCCTGCGCTATGGACCCGATCCAAAAGCCTTGCCCAGGGAGACCCTGGCCCCGGTCGCCGACGCGTCGCTGCCCGTTTGGGCAACGGGAATGGCGACGGTCGAACCGGCAACCGCCCGCTATGCCGCGCCCTCACGGATCGAGGACGAAGCCGACAGCCGCGCCCCGGCCCCTTCGCCCCTGGCCAAGGTCGAAGGCCTGGGCCGCTACCGGCGGGGCGAGATCATCCACCGGCTGTTGCAAATCCTGCCGGATGTGGCCCCGGCCGAGCGTCGGGCGGCGGGGCAGCGGCTACTGACGGCCGAACGCGATCTGTCCGACGATCAGCGGCTGGAAATGGCCACCGCGGCCTTCGGGGTGCTGGAGGACAACCGCTTCGCCGCGGTGTTCGGCCCAGGCTCGCGGGCCGAGGTGGCGCTGGCGGGCACCAGCGCGCTGCTGCCAAAAGGCCTGGCGATATCGGGCCGGGTCGACCGGTTGGTGGTGACGGACGCGCGGGTTCTGGTGGTCGATTACAAGACCAACCGCCCCGCCCCGGCCAGGATCGAGGACGCCGATCCGGCCTATCTGGCCCAGATGGCGGTCTATGTCGCGGTGCTGCGCGAGGTCTTCCCTGACCGGCCCGTAGAGGCGGCTCTGGTATGGACCGATGGCCCCAAACTGATGCCGGTTCCAGAAAAGGTGATGTCCTTGGCGCTGAGCCGCATCGGCTAAACCGTTGCCGGGAACGTCGCTGGCGCCTACATCTTCTTCAAGCGCTCGCGACGACTCGCGGGCTTTCTTACTCGCGCCGTTCAGAGCGGCGCCCTGATGGAGCGACCCCATGAGCACGGTGACGGTGACCGACGAGACCTTCGAACGCGACGTGCTGCAGGCCGAAGGTCCGGTGCTGGTCGATTTCTGGGCCGAATGGTGCGGCCCCTGCAAACAGATCGCCCCTGCCCTGGAGCAGATCTCCGAGGAACTCGCCGACCATGTGATCGTGGCCAAGGTCAATATCGAGGACAGCCCCACGACCCCGTCGCGCTACGGCGTGCGCGGCATTCCGACCATGATGCTGTTTCGCGGCGGCCAGATGACCTCGATGAAGGTCGGCGCCATGCCCAAGCAGAAGATCCTGGAATGGCTGACCGAGGCCGGCGTTCAACAGCCCGCCTGAGTCTTCCCGGTTCAGAATAAGATCCAGCCGCCCATCCCGCCATGCGGGCTGGGCGGTTTGGTTTCGTGGCCTACGTCTTGGCCCCCTACTTTTTGGCAGACGTGACGATGAACGGCGAGACCGAGGCCGGGGCGGCCTTCTTGTCGGCCTTCGGTTTGCGGACTTCCTTGTTGGACTTCTTCTGACCCTTGGCCATGGACGGCTCCTGCCGGGGCGCTCGCACGCCGGGGAGGTCCAGCACGCACAGCCGCCCTGTCGGCGTCAGGCAGACTTACCCCCAAGTGCGGCGGACCGCCTTCTTTTATTGCGGCCAGGTCTCGGGGCTCATCGCCAGCACTTCGCCGGCCAGGTAGAGCGAGCCGCAGATCAGCACATGCGGGGTCGGCGACAGGGCCAGGGCCTTGGCCAGGGCGTCTTCGAGGCTGTCGCAGGCATGAGCCCGCAGGCCGGCCAGCTCGGCGGCGGCGGCGGTCTGGGCGGCGGATGCGGCGGCGTCGCCCTCGAAGGTGACGGTGAAGACCTGGGCCTTCAAGGCCGCGAAGGGCGTGAAGAAGCCGGTGGCGTCCTTGTTGGTCAGCAGGCCCGAGATCAGCGCGACGGGCCGGCCGTCGCGGGCCGCCAGTTCGCCCAGCGCCCGAGCCACGGCCGCTCCGGCATGGGGATTGTGGCCGCCGTCCAGCCACAGGTCCGCGCCCGCCGCCCTGGCCTGATCGGCGAGCGGACCCGCCGTCAGCCGCTGGAAGCGGGCCGGCCAGATTGCGCCGGCGATCCCGGCCGCCATGGCGGCCTCGTCGATGCGCGGGTCATTCAGAGTCAGCAAGGCGGCGACCGCCAGGCCGGCATTGGCGAACTGGTGTTCGCCGGGCAGGGACGGCGCGGGCAAATCGAGCAGGCGATCCTGCATCTGCACCAGCAGGCGGCCGCGCTCGTTCCAGGCGTCGAAATCACGGCCCATCATGACCGGCTCGATCCCGGCCAGGGCGGCGGCGGTGTCGATGACGTCCTCGGCCTCCTGCCACTGGCGGGCCGAGACGACGGGGGCGCCCGGCTTGATGATGCCGGCCTTCTCGACGGCGATCTGGCCGATGGTGTCGCCGAGGAACTCGCGGTGATCGATATCGATGGGGGCGATGACGCTGATCGCCGGGGTCACGACATTGGTGGCGTCCAGAACCCCGCCCAGCCCGACCTCGACGATGCACAGGTCGGCCGGGGCATCGGCGAAGGCGACCAGGGCAGCGGCTGTGGTGATCTCGAAGAAGGTGATCGGCAGGCCGGCATTGGCCTCTTCGACCCGGGCCAGCACGTCGGCCAGTTGCTCGTCGGTGATCAGGGTGCCGGCCAGACGGATGCGCTCGGCAAAGCGAACCAGATGCGGCGAGGTAAAGACGTGAACCTTGAGGCCCGCCGCCTCGGCCATGGCCCGCAGATAGGCCACCGTCGAGCCCTTGCCGTTGGTGCCGGCCACGTGGATCACCGGCGGCAGGCGGTTCTGCGGATCGCCCAGCGCCGCGCACAGCCGCCACATCCGGTCCAGTGACAGGTCGATCAGCTTGGGATGCAAGGCCTGCAGCCGCGCCAGGGCGGCGTCATGGACCCGGAGGTGGTCGGTCACGGCGAGGCTCAGGCCGCTTTGCGACGGCCCATCATCAGGGTGCTCAGGATCGAGCCGAGCACGGCGGGCAGCTCCTTGCGGGGCGTGACGCGGTCGACCATGCCCTTTTCCACCAGATATTCCGAGCGCTGGAAGCCCGGCGGCAGGGTCTCGCGGATAGTCTGCTCGATGACGCGCGGACCGGCGAAACCGATCAGGGCGCCCGGCTCGGCCAGGTGAACATCGCCCAGCATGGCGTAGGAGGCGGTGACGCCGCCGGTGGTCGGGTCGGTGAGGACCACGATATAGGGCAGGGCCGCGTCCTTCAGTTCGTTGATCGCCAGGGTCGTGCGGGCCATCTGCATCAGCGACAGGGCGCCTTCCTGCATGCGGGCCCCGCCGGCGGCGGTGAAGGCGATCAGCGGAACCTGACGTTCCAGGGCGGCGCGGGCCGCAGCGACGAAGCCTTCACCGGCGGCCATGCCCAGCGAGCCGCCCATGAAGGCGAAGTCCTGGACCAGCACCACGGCCGGGGCGCCGCCGACCACGCCGTGGGCGATGGCCATGGCGTCCGGCTCGCCGGTCGCCTTGCGGGCCGCGATCAGGCGGTCCTTGTAGGGCTTGCCGTCCGAGAAGTGCAGCGGGTCTTCCGGCACCGTCGGGGTCGGCAGGGTCTCATAGGCGCCGTCATCGAAGGTGAACTTGAAACGGGCTTCGGGCCCGATGCGCATATGGCGTCCGGCCGGAGTTACCCACAGGGCAGCCTCCAGGTCGGAACGGAAGATCATTTCGCCCGTATCGGGACATTTGACCCAGAGGTTCTCGGGCGTCTCGCGCTTGGCGAAGGCACCGCGCACGCCCGGAGCGATTCGCGAAAGCCACCCGCCGCCGCGCCGCCCCTCAGCCGAGGCCTTTGATTTATCGCCCTTTTTCGGGTCCTGCGGTTCAGCCATAGCCATAGCCTTAAAGCCCCACTTCGTGCCCGACGCGCGCCGAGCGCACAGCCTTGGCCAGATCCGACGCCTTGAGAAGAACCTTCTCGGTCACGTTTTCGTTCAACGCGGCCGCCGATTCGATTTCATCCACAAGCGCCGAGCCGACCACAGCGGCATCGGCGACGCGGGCCACGGCGGCGGCTTGCTCCGGCGTGCGGATGCCAAAGCCAACCGCCACGGGCAGGCCCGAGGCCTTGCGCAGCCGCTCGACCGCCGGGGCCACGTCGGCGGCGTCGACCGACTTGACGCCGGTCACGCCCGCCACCGAGACGTAGTAGACGAAGCCCGAGGTGCGGCGGATCACGGTCGGCAGGCGCTTGTCGTCGGTGGTCGGCGCGGCCAGGCGGATCAGGGCGATGCCCTCGACCTCCAGGGCGTCGGACAGCGGATCGGCTTCTTCGGGCGGACAGTCGACGATGATCAGGCCATCGACGCCGGCCGTGCTGGCGGCGGCGGCGAAGCTTTCAAAGCCCCGGTTCAGCACCGGATTGAGATAGCCCATCAGGATGACCGGGGTGTCGGTGTCGCCCTCGCGGAAGGCGGCCACCAGGTCCAGCGTGCCCTGCAGGGTCATGCCGGATTTGAGGCCGCGCTGGGCGGCGCGCTGGATAGTCGGGCCCTCGGCCATCGGATCGGAGAAGGGAAAGCCCAGCTCGATCAGATCAGCGCCGGCTCCCGGCAGGCCCTTGAGCACGCTCAGCGTCGTGGCGGCGTCAGGATCGCCGGCCATGATGTAGGTCACGAATCCGGCGCGGTTCTGCGCTTTCAGCGCCGCGAAGCGACGGTCGATACGGTCTTTGGTCATGGCCAGGTACGGATTTCTACGATTTCAAACTTGAGCCAGCCTTGGTGCAGCGCAACAATGACGACAACCACGACGATGGCGATAACCGCGAGACTGCGGAGAAGCCAGATTTTGGTCTGCTCTTCCACCCTCAGATCTTGCGCCCGAGGGCCTCGGCCACCGTGAAGATGTCCTTGTCGCCGCGACCGCACAGATTCATCACCACGATCTTGCCCTTGCCCAGTTGCTGGGCGATCTCGCCGACCCGGGCCAGGGCGTGGGCCGGTTCCAGGGCCGGGATGATGCCTTCCAGCGTCGAGCACAGCTGGAAGGCCGCCAGGGCCTCGTCGTCGGTGGTCGAGACATATTCGGCGCGGCCGATCTCGTGCAGGAACGAGTGCTCGGGGCCGATGCCGGGATAGTCGAGCCCGGCCGAGATCGAGTGGGCGTCGATGATCTGGCCGTCGTCGTCCTGCAGCAGATAGGTGCGGTTGCCGTGCAGCACGCCGGGGCGGCCGCCGGTCAGCGAGGCGGCATGCTTGTCGGTGGAGACGCCGTGGCCGGCCGCCTCGACGCCGATCAGGCGCACGCTGTCGTCATTGAGGAACGGATGGAACAGGCCGATGGCGTTGGAGCCGCCGCCGATGCAGGCGACCACCGCGTCGGGAAGGCGGCCTTCCATCTCGAGAATCTGGGCGCGGGCCTCAATGCCGATCACGCTCTGGAAGTCGCGGACCATCACTGGATAGGGGTGCGGGCCGGCGGCCGTGCCGATCAGATAATAGGTGTCATGCACGTTGGTCACCCAGTCGCGCATCGCCTCGTTCATGGCGTCCTTGAGGGTGCCGGTGCCCGAGGTCACGGGGCGAACTTCAGCGCCCAGCAGATTCATGCGGAACACATTGGGCTTCTGACGTTCGACGTCGGTGGCGCCCATGTAAACGACGCAAGGCAGGCCGAAGCGGGCGCAGACGGTGGCGGTGGCCACGCCGTGCTGGCCGGCGCCGGTCTCGGCGATGATCCGGGTCTTGCCCATGCGCATGGCCAGCAGGATCTGGCCCAGGGCGTTGTTGATCTTGTGTGAGCCGGTGTGGTTCAGCTCATCGCGCTTGAAATAGATCTTGGCCCCGCCGAAATGCTCGGTCAGCCGCTCGGCAAAATACATCGGGCTGGGCCGGCCGGCATAGTGGGTGTTGAAGCTCTTCAGCTCCTCCTGGAACGCCGGGTCGGCCTTGGCGGCGGCGTAGGCCTCGCCCAGTTCCAGCACCAATGGCATCAGGGTCTCGGCCACATAGCGGCCACCGAAGTCGCCGAACCGACCGTTGGCGTCGGGATAGGCCGAATAGTCATTCGGCTTCGAGGGAGCGGGCTTTGAGGGGGCGTTCACGAGATCATCCAAAGGCTGGGCAGAGCTACAGGCGTTTGACGGCGTCGAGAAACGCCGTGATCAGAGCGGGGTCCTTTAGGCCGGGACCGCGCTCCACGCCAGAGGAAACGTCCAGCAGCGGGGCCCCCGATACCCGGATGGCCTCGGCGACGTTCCACGGATCCAGCCCCCCGGCCAGAAAATGCGGCCGGGCGAAACGGCGGCCTTCCAGCAGGGTCCAGTCGAACCGAGCGCCCGTGCCGCCGGGCAGAACCGAGCCCTCGCCAGAAACGGGGTTTGGCCGGGCGTCGAACAGGAACTGCTCGGCCACGGTCTCGAAGGCCCGGGCCTGGTCGACGTCAGACGACGACGAGACCGAGAAGGCCTTGATCACCCCGACGCCCGAGCGCTCGGCGATCTGGCGGACCCGGGCGGGGGTCTCCTTGCCGTGCACCTGGATCAGGTCGGGCTTCATCGTCGCCATCAGGCGGTCGATCAGGACGTCATCGGGATCGACGGTGACGGCTACGGTCTTCACCGGCCCGCCGCGCCCGTTCCTGCCTAGAAGGGGCGCCACCAGCCGGGCGGCGGCCTCGGGCGTCAGGTTGCGGGGACTATTCTCGAAGAACACGAAGCCCAGATAGGCCGCGCCGCCGTCGACGGCGGCGCTGACGGCCTCGGCGGTCGACAGCCCGCAGATCTTGGCGCTGGTCTTGAACGGCGAACTCATGGACGGGAGGTACGGCGCGGGCGCCCCGGTGACAAGGGCCCGCGCCGTATCGGCCTAGTGCGCGTGGCCGGCGTGGGCGTCGTGAACGGGGATGCCCGCCTTCCAGACGAAGCCTTCGCCCGCCGCTTCCACCTTGCCAACGCCCGGGAACGGGAAGTGGGGCGAGAAGATCAGGCCGCCGCTGGCGCTGAAGGTCTTGAGCAGGGCGATCCGGCTGGCGGTGGCGACCGGGACATCGCCATCGAAGGCGATCACCCAGTCGGGACGGGCCAGGGAGACGATCTCGCTATGGGCGGTGTCGCCGATGTCCAGCAGGGTCTGACCGCCCGAGGTGATCTCATAGCCCACATGGCCCGGGGTGTGGCCCTTGATCGCTACCGCCCGAACGCCCGGGAACAGCGTTGCGTCCGGCTCGAAGATCTTCACCTGGGCGGCGATGGCCTCGACCAGCGGCTTCATCGGCGCCTGACCCTGCAGCGAGGCCCATTCGGCGCTGGCCATGCGGATCGTCGCCTTGGGGAAGGCCGACTTGCCATCGGCGCCGACCAGGCCGCCGACATGGTCGAAGTGGCCGTGGGTGATCATCACATCGGTGATATCGCCCGGGGCGACGCCGGCCTTGGCCAGGCTCTGGACCAGCACCCCCTTGGCGGACGGACCCAGGCCGGTGTCGAACAGCGCCAGGTGACCGGGCGTCTTCACCAGCAGGGCGTCGACGCTCAGCGTGATCTTGTCGCCGGGCGCGCCGGCCCTGGTCAGCACCTGGGAGACCGCTTCCGGCGCGGCGTTGATCGCGAACACCTTGCCATTGTTGGGCGCCTCGAACCCGGCGTCGCGCAGGGCGGTCAGCGTAAAGTCGCCCAGCTTGAAGCTCTGGGCTTCCGGAACGGTGACAAGGGGAGACTGGGCGGCCGCGCCATGGGCGACGGCGAGGGTCGCCGCAGCGATCAGGGCGGCGAGCGGGCGTTGGGTCAGCATGTGACGTCTCCGGGAAACCAGCGTTCTAACTAGGGTCGCTGCGGCACGGCGCAAGGGCAGAGGAGCCTATCGCCGTCGGAGCGAGCGCGGCGTCGACACCGACGGGGTCCGAAAGCCGGGCCTCCATCACGCAGACCAGGCCCAGGGGCCGGAAATCCATCCTCGCCTCGCCCTTCAGCTCGCCGCGCAGGCTGCGTTCGATCAGCCGCGAGCCAAAGCCCCGGCGGGTGGGCGGCGAGACGGACGGGCCGCCCGACTCGGTCCAGCTCAGCGACAGGCTCCGGGTCTCGGCGTCATAGGTCCAGGCCAGAGCCACCCGGCCGCCCGGGGTCGACAGCGCGCCGTACTTCGTCGCGTTGGTCGCCAGCTCGTGAAAGATCAGCGCCATGGTCAGGGCCCCGCCGGGCTGCAGCCAGACCGGGGGTCCGTCGATATGGGTTCGCCCGGTCGCCCCGGTGAAGGGGGCCAGGGCCCGCTCCGCCACCTCGCGCAAATCGGCCCCGTTCCAGCTTTCGCGGGTCAGCACATCGTGAGCCTGGGACAGGCCCAGTAGCCGCGACTCGAACTTCTGGAAGGCCACGGCCGGTTCAGGCTCGTTACGCAGGGTCTGGGCGGCCATCGACTGGACGGTGGCCAGGGTGTTCTTGACCCGGTGGTTCAGTTCGTTGATCAGCAGCCGCAGCTTGTCCTGATACGAATGCTGCTCGGCCTCGACCTGTTTGCGAGCCGAGATGTCGGAGATGATCACCAGCAGATAGGCCGGCGCGTCGCCCAGTTGCACGCGCGACACCGTCAGATGGATCCAGATCAGGCTGCCGTCGACCCCCGACACGATCTGGCGCTCGGCGACATAGCTGTCGATCTCGCCCATCAGCAGCGCCCGGGCCTGATCGACCGTCGCCGAACGGTCCTGGTCGGGCGCCAGGTCGCGGAACCGGCCGGCCAGCAGAGCCTCGCGATCGCGCTGCACGATGGCGCAGAAACGGTCGTTCATCTCCAGGAAGACGCCGTCGGCCTTGACCCGCGCAACCCCCATGGCCGCCTGGTCGAACACGGCGCGATAGCGGACCTCTGCGGCCTCCAGCTTCAACCGCGCCTCGACGGTGGAGGTGACCACCTCGGTGTACAGCACCAGGCCGCCGATCGCGCCGTCATCGGTGCGCCAGGGGGCCATCGACCAGCGGATCCAGTGCACCTTGCCATGGCGGTCGACGAAGCGGTCGCCCTCGTCCTCGCGCAGTTCGACCCCTTCGGCCAGCACCCGGGCGTGCAGGTCGCGCCAGACCTGCGGAATCTCGGGGAACACCTCGTAATGGGCCCTGCCGATCAGCGGCATGTCGGCCGGCAGGTCCTGATCGGTCAGGAACTGATGCGAGGCGGCCAGATAGCGCATCTGGCGATCGAAGATGGCGATGCCCAGCGGTGCATGCTTGAGCGCCACCGCAACGCTGGGCGACACCGACAGCAAGGCCGCGTCCTGACTGGAACTCGACTCGGCGCCGACCGGGGCCGGCGATCGCGCGGCCATGCTGCCTCTCCTGCGTTCAGCCACAGGCTAGCGGCGACCGGCGTGCGAGTCATGGGCCAAGCGACAGCGCAGCAGATCAAATCCGCATTCGCCTGGGTGGGTGCGGAGATGGAACAGCACGGCGCAACCCCGCGCTTTCGCTGCGAGGGCGGTGGGAAGGGTCGCGGAGCGTCCGGACCTCGTCCGGAATTGGAATAGAACTAACCGTTTCGACGAAGCCAGGCGCCCCGCGCGGTCGTTATCCGTCAGCCTCCCGTCGAGTGGCCCTCTTAAGGCCTTACCGGGACCCGAACCGCGCCGTTTCCAGCGCGTTTCGACGGTCGAAGAGGACGGGCTTTCAGCCAGACACGCCCTTTTGCCTTCAACCACGCCGACGGCGGGCGGGTCCTGCAACGCCAGGATCCCCGGACGCGCTTCAGTATCCCCCTGAAGCCCAGTCCCGCTCGATCACCCCCCGCCGCCGCAATGGTCGCTGGCCGCGCGCCCTTCCCGTGCGGCGAGGTGGGAGCATTATGCGGGAGGTTTGAGCGCGTCTGATAAGTTTGCTGGGTGCCCGCGTCGATCCCCGTGCCCTCGACCCTCTCCCAAAGGGAGAGGAGGGACCCGCGCCGCAGGGGGGGGCGGGGGGGGGGGTAACCCGGGGGGGGTGTCGCACTTGGGGCCGTGCCCTGTCCGGAAGGGCTTCGCAAACCCCTCATCCTCCCACGCCTGCGGCGCGGGGCCCTCCTTTTCCCTCTGGGAGAAGGTTTCAAATCCCCGCGCCGATCTGGGGACAGCGCGATCCCGATCCCCGTGGTGGCCGAGCCTGGCGCCCGGATTGAAGGCTGATGGATGTTTTTTCGCCCTTCTCCCCTTGCGGGAGAAGGTGTCAGCCAAAGGCTGACGGATGAGGGGTCGATCGCCCTGTCGGCGCGGCGCCCGGCCTGTCCGCCGTCGCGGCGGTCCGGCTCTTCAACCCCTCACCCGACCCGCTTCGCGGGCCACCCTCTCCCGCAAGGGGAGAGGGGAAAGAGCCCGCCAACGGCGAGGCCGCGCCTTAAAACCTTGGAGGCGAGCCTGCTCTGTCTGAGGGTCTGGTCAAGGACCGCCTCTGGCGGCCGCGTCGCGGCGACGCTCCGCGTCGTCCTTGACGAGACCCTCAGAAAGAGCTCCAGTTCCACCAAGGGTTTTAGGGTGGGTTCTGCTTGCGAACCGCCGGCGACGCAGTGCACTCTTCCGAGGTCACGCGAGTGATAAAAGGAGGGGGAGGACGGCTCCAAGTGGTCGCCAAACCGTGGGCCGACCTCTCCCCCCAGAGTCACTAATCCGACTGCGTCACGCCTTCCGGATTAGCCGACGATAGCGGCTACTTGCCCTTAGGATCAGGCTTTACCGTTTCGACCACGTGGGTCTTCGGCTTAGCCTGAGCCTGCTTCACGGTCGTGAAACGGCCGGTGCCGGCGTTACGTCCGATCTTCATGACTGAGATCCTGCGGGTGAAGCCCCGGCGTGCCGCAAACGGGAGATCCGTTTACATGCACATAGTCGGGCGATTCCCGCGTTCCGCGAACACGGGAATCTGGCCTCCACTCACAAGGACGGGGATGCTTTGTGTATATTCGTCCGAGTGATAGCGCCTTGGTAGCCCCTACCCTTCCTCCGCCGGCACGTCATAAGCCGCCATCATCGCCATGTTCAGAATCCGCGACACCGACGCGCTCAGCGGCGTGATCTGCACCGACTTCGACAAGCCCAGCAGCACCGGCCCGATCACCGTCGCCCCGCCCAGGCTCTGCACCAGCTTGGTCGAGATCGAGGCGGCGTGGATGGCCGGCATGATCAGGATGTTGGCGCTGTCGGTCAGGCGCATGAACGGGTAGTTGGCGCGCTTTTCAGGGTCCAGCGCCAGTTCGGGCGGCATTTCGCCCTCATATTCGAAGTCGACGTCCATCTCGTCGAGCATGGCCACCGCCTCGCGGACCTTTTCCGAGCGCAGGCCCATTGGGTTGCCGAAGGTGGAATAGCTCATGAAGGCGACGCGCGGCTTGAAGCCCAGGCGGGTGACGGCGCGGGCCGCCTCGCAGGCGATCTCGACCAGTTCGTCAGCCTCGGGCAGTTCGGTGACATTGGTGTCGGCCACGAAGATGGTGCGGCCCTTGGCCAGCACGACCGACATGCCCATGATCCGGCCGCCGGGGGCGGGATCGATCACGCGCAGCACGTCTTCCAGGGCCTGGTCGAAGCTGCGGGTGACGCCGGTGACCATGCCGTCGGCCTCGCCATGGGTGACCATCGAGGCGGCGAAGCTGTTGCGGTCCTGGTTGATCAGGCGCTGGACGTCGCGCTTCAGATAGCCGTTGCGGCGCAGGCGCATATAGAGGGCCTCGACATAGTCGGGATTGCGATCCGACAGGCGGGCATTGATGATTTCCAGGCCTGCGGTGTCGGGGTCGAGGCCCACGACGCGCATGTTCTCGGCCACCAGGTTTTCGCGGCCGCACAGGATGGCCTTGCCGTAGCCGCCGGTCTGGTAGGCGTAGGCGGCGCGGATCACCGAGGGATCCTCGCCCTCGGCGAAGACGATGCGCTTGGGATTGGCCAGTACGGCGCCGGCGATCTTCTGCAGGAAGCCGGCGGTGGGATCCAGGCGCTGGGCCAGGCTGGCGCGATAGGCGTCCATGTCCTCGATCGGCTTGCGGGCCACGCCGGTGTCCATCGCCGCCTGGGCGACGAAGGGCGGCACG
>JANOSS010000127.1:0-2060 GCA_031415995.1 Caulobacter sp.
GGCGTGGACGATCTTGCGACCACCGACATTGCGAAGCGCCACCACCGACGGCTCATTCAGAACAATGCCCTTGCCCTTCATATAGATAAGGGTGTTGGCCGTTCCGAGGTCGATGGCGATGTCGTTGGAGATCACGCCGAAGAGGGAAGAAAACATTGAAAGCCCTGACTGAGGGATAGAGGGGCAAAACGCGGCAGTTCAAGACGAAAGCAGGCTGTGGACCCGTCCTCGGCGCGAAGCGGACTTCGCGCACGATTCACTACCTAACCCACTACCGGACAAGGACAACATGATTCCCCGGAATCGCCGTCTCATCTGGGTTTACGCACTCCAAGGCACGGCGGGAGCGCCGCCCCCTGGCCGCGCCGTCGCCAGACAGCCCCAAAGCGCGTCGACGCTGCCCGTTTGCCCTGCGAAAGCGTTGATTTCAAGGTCTATTCGCGGGTGGTCCAAAGGCATTTTCGGCGAGGCTCTCCAGGCGCCTGATCATGGCGAAATCTAGCCCAGCGCGGCCATGACCACGCCGAGCGCCGTGACCGCCCCGGCGATGATCTGCAGACGGGTCAGACGCTCGGCAAACAGCCGTCGCCCGGCCAGAGCGGCGATAGGCATTTCGATAACGCCAACGGCCCGGACTGGTCCCACGGGGCTCAGAGCCATGGCCGTGAACCACAGGCCTGAAGCCGCCGCGCCGCAAAATCCCGCCCCCAGCGACTGCCTCCAGACAGCGACCACCGCCGTGAGAGCCGCCGGGTTTCGTACCGCCAGCACGCTGGTCAGGGTCACCGTCTGGATCGCCTGCACGACCATCACCGTGACGAGGGCCGAGGCGACGGGATGGCCGGGGTCGAAGGCCAGGCTGGCCTGGCGAAAGCAGTTGGCGCTCAGCGCGAAGATCGCGCCAGAGCCCAGCCCGGCCAGAACGGCACCGCGACGCAGGACGACCTCGCCTCGCGGCCAGGACAGGGCCGCCAGACCCAGGGTGACCACCAGGCCGCCGATCCAGGCCATCGGTCCGACATGGTCGCCAAACAGCAACACGCCCCAGACGAGGGCGAAGGGCAGCCCGCTCTGCTGCATGGCCGTGCCCAGGGCGAAGGTCGAGCGATGCATGGCGGTCAGCAAGGCGGCCGTGGCGGCGATCTGCAGCCCCGCCCCCGCCGCGCAGGCCAGCCAGAACCAGGTCGTGGGATGGGCCTGCGCGCCCGGTGTGGCCCACCAGGCGATGGCCGCGAACACGGTGGCGAAGGGCAGGCCAAACAGGAACCGCACCAGGGTTGCGCCCCACGGCCCCGCTCCGCCCATGACAGAGCGCTGGGCGGCGTTGCGGGCGACCTGCAAGGCCGCCGCGCCGATGGTGATGGGGATCCAGATCATGACTATCCTCTCCTTCTCCCCTTGCGGGAGAAGGTGTCGCGCAGCGACGGATGAGGGGGCGCTCGGCACAAGCCCAGCGACAACAATAACGGAGCGGCCGGACAACCCCTCATCCGGCCCTTCGGGCCACCTTCTCCCGCAAGGGGAGAAGGAAGACCGCTCTAGAAGCCGCTGGCGATGGCCGCCTCGGGACGGCTCTTTTCCTTGCGGGCAAAGAGGTTATTCAGCGCGTTCACATAGGCTTTTGCTGAGGCCGTAAGCGTGTCTGTGTCGGCGGCCTGGCCAGTGGCGATCCGGCCATCCTCTTCCAGACGCACCGAGACCTGGGCCTGCGCATCTGTGCCTTCGGTGACCGCATGCACCTGGAACAGGCGCAAGGCGGCGCTGTGCGGCACGATCTTGTGGATCGCGTTGAAGACGGCGTCGACGGGACCATCGCCGGTCGCTTCTGCGTGGCGCTCCTGGCCGTCGACATCCAGGGTCAGTTCGGCCGACTGGCCTTCGGTGCCGGCCACGACGCGCAGGTGCAGCACGCGGATCTTCTCCGAGCCGCGCGCCAGGGCGTCGTCGACCAGAGCGATGATGTCGTCGTCGTAGACGTGCTTCTTGCGGTCGGCCAGATCCTTGAAACGGCCGAAGGCTTCCTTCAGGGCGTTCTGGCCCAGCTCATAGCCCAGGTCCTT
>JANOSS010000128.1:0-10703 GCA_031415995.1 Caulobacter sp.
CGTTGTCCACCTGCCGCCCGAGCGCAAGCGGCTGTGGACCTATTTCAAGCTGTGGCCGAACTTCGCCTTCGACATCTATCCCGACCAGGTGGACTTCATGCAGTTCATCCCGGTCTCGGCCACCCAGACCCTGATCCGCGAGATCGCCTACGCCCTGCCCGACGACCGCCGCGAGATGAAGGCGGCGCGATACCTGAACTGGCGCATCAACCGTCAGGTCAACACCGAGGACACCGAGTTGGTGGCCCGGGTGCAGGAGGGAATGGCGTCGCGCAGCTTCACGGCCGGGCCGCTGGCCAGCTCGGAGGTTTCGCTGCGCAGTTTTGGCCGCAAGATGCGGGCGCTTGTTCCCGAGGCGCGGCTGGATCGGCCGCCGACGGGGTGGTGATGGTTTCCAATCACCGTCATCCCGGGACGTGTTCCCGGGACCCAGGGTTCAGCTTCAGCGTGAGGGCGTCCTTCGGCTCGGCCCATGCGGCGGATAGGTGGGTCCCGGGAACAAGTCCCGGGATGACGACGTAGAAGTGCGCGCGGCCTTTACCCGCGAAACCGCCGACGTCCGCCGCCAGGCGCTGGTCGCCGCAGCCGAGACCGTCCTGGCCCGCGACGGCGTGGCCGGCGCTTCGGTGCGAACGATCTGCGCGGAAGCCGGCGTCTCGCCCGGATTGCTGCGGCACTATTTCGACGGCGTCGACGCCCTGATCGCGGCGGCCTACGAGGCGGTAGGACAGCGGATCGACGCGGCGCTGGAGGCGGCGGTCGCGCAAGCGGGGGCCGCGCCCCGCGCCCGGCTGTCGGCCTATCTGACCGCCAGCTTCCGGCCGCCGGTGCTGGACGCGCAACTGCTAGCCGCCTGGCTGGCCTTCTGGGGTCTGGTCAAGGTCAATGACGCCATCGCCGACATCCATCGGCGCACCTATGCCGGCTATCGCGCGCGGCTGGAGGAGCTGCTGACCGCCTGCGACACCGGCGTCGACGCGCGGCTGGCGGCGATCGGCCTGACCGCCGTGGTCGATGGGCTGTGGCTGGAGCTGTGCCTGGACCCGACGGTCTTCACCCCGGCCGAGGCCGGGGCGATCGCGGAGCGGCTGCTGGTTGGCTATTGGCCAGCCCCGCTGTTTGTGGATTAGGCGGCGGCCGCCTGGTTGACGATGCTGCGGCCCCAGGTGGCGCGGCGAACTTCGGGCTCGAACACCTCAACCTTGGCGGTCTTGCCCTGCACGCGCATGTGGCGGGCCAGCATCTCGGCGATGGCCTGGGCCTCGGCCTGGCAGGAATAGGAGCCGATCAGGTCCGGCGCATCGTTCCAGGTCACGTGCCAGACACCGGAGACCGGGCGCACGAAATACTTGTGTTCGGTGGCCATGAGGAACTCCTTGGACGGGCTTAAGCGTCGGACATACAGCGTCCGCATGACAGTGTTTCAATGCTGCGCAGCAACATCGATGCTGCATTGCACATTGCACAGGCCGCGCCAAGGCGAAGGCTGGTGAATCCGGGAGCAGTTTTGAGGCGACGTAGGGGAAGAGCCGTGAGGAGCGTTACTCCTTCACCACCACCCCGCCCTTCATCACCTTGGCCACCGAGGACAGGATGGCGATATCGGCCAGCGGATCACCGGCGACGGCGATCATGTCGGCAAAGCGACCCTTGCTGATCACGCCCACGTCGGCGGACTTGTTCATCAGGGCGGCCGAGACAGTGGTCGCCGACTGGATCGCCTGCATGGGCGTCATGCCGTACCGGACCATGTAGGGCATCTGCCGGGCGTTCTGACCATGCGGAAACACGCCGGCGTCGGTGCCATAGGCGATCTTCACACCCGCCTTCACCGCCTTGCTGAAGCCGACGCGCTGGGCGTCGGTGGTCTCGGTGTTCTTGCGCAGGGTCTCGGCCGGCCAGCCGTTGGCCGTTCCATAGGCGTCGATGAAGTCGCCGTTATAGATATCGGCCACCAGATACGCGCCCCGAGCCTTCATCAGGGCGATGCCCTCGTCGTCGATCAGCGAGCCGTGCTCGATCGAGCGCACCCCGGCCCGCACCGCCACCTTGATGCCCTCGGCCCCGTGGGCGTGGGCGGTGGCGTAGGTTCCGCGCTTGGCGGCCTCCTCGACGGCGGCCTCGATCTGGTCTTCCGACAGTTCCAGCTGGCCGGGCTCGGTGCCGACCGTCAGCACGGCGCCGGTGGCGATCAGCTTGAGGAAGTCAGCCCCGCCCACAAGCAGGGCCCGGGCCCTCTTGTGGGTGTCGGCCACGTCCTCGACCACCCCGCGCCGCATGTCGGGCGGGATGCCGACATCGGCGGCGATGCCGGTGATCTCGCCACCCCCGCCCGGCGTGGTGATATAGGCGCCGGCCACCGACATCCGGGGCCCGGGAACCAGGCCCTTGTCGATGGCGTCGCGCAGGGCGACGTCGCCAAAGGCCCGCCATGTGCCGACATCGCGCACGCTGGTGAAGCCGGCCATCAGGGTGGCCCGGGCGTGGGCGGCGCCGATATAGGCTTGCTCGGCGGCTGTGGTCAGCAGGGGTTCGGCGATGTTGTCGGTCTGCTCCTGGTCGACCATATGGGTGTGCATGTCCATCAGGCCGGGCAGCACGGTATAGGCGCTCCAGTCCAGCACCGGCCCGTCGACGGGCGCGGCCGTCCAGGGACCGACTGCGGTGACGCGCTCGCCCTCGATGCGGATCAGCTGGTTGGTCAGAACCTTGCCGGCCTCGGTATCGACCAGCCTGCCGGCGTGGACATAGGTCAGCCTGGCCTGGGCCAGGGCACCAGGCGGGGTCAGGGCGACAAGACCGGCGGCCAGAACGGCGCCGGCCAGGACGGTGAGGCTGCGCGGCATGATTTTTACTCCGTAGCGGGAACGACGGCGAACCGCTTGATCAACCAGTGGATCGGCAGGCCCACCACCAGCAGCACCAGGCTCCAGAGGCTGGCCTGGCCCGCGCCATACAGCGTCCAGAACGAATAGATCATCGCGATGATCGCCACCACGGTCACGGCGCGCGAGGGCTCCATCCGGCCCTGCCTCTGCAGGCGCAGCGCCGCCATGGCGCAGAACAGATAGGCGAACAGCGAGATCGCCGTGGCCAGCAAGGCCATGAAGGTGAACAGCTCGACCATCGACTTGGCGTAGTTCATCGTCACCAGAACAGTCAGGAAGAGGCTGGACAGCACGTGGGCCCGGACCGGCGCGCCGCGCCTGGAGGTCTTGGCCAGGAAGGCCGGAAACACCCCGCCCTTGGCCATGGCGTAGGGCACCTCGCCCTGCAGCAGCATCCAGCCGTTCAGGGCCCCAAAGCCGCTGATCGCCGCAAAGCCGGCCAGGACCAGACGGGCGTCGCCGCCGCCATACAGGCCCACGAAGTCGGCAAACGGCGCGTTGGAGGTCTTGAGCATGTCCGCCGGGGTCATCAGCACCACCGCCGAGCAGACGATCAGATAGATCACCCCGGCAAAGGCGGTACCCACCAGGGTGGCGCGCGGAATGGTGCGTTCGGGATCCTTGACCTTGCCGGCCGGCACGGTGGCCGACTCCATGCCCAGCAGCGCCCACAGCGTCAGGGTGGCGGCGGCGGTGATGCCGACCGGCGTCAGGTCCTGGGCCTGGAACGGCAGGATGGTGGAACCGCCGGTCTTGCCCAGCACCACGGCCGCCAGCAGGATCACCCCCATCAGGGGCAGCAGTTTCAGGACCGTGGTGACCACCTGCATGCCGCCGGCCAGCCGCGCGCCGAAGCAATTCATGATCGTCAGCCCCCAGATCATCACCAGGGTGATCGCACAGTGCAGGCCGGTCTGGGTGGCGATCTGCGGGAAGAAAACGCTGAGATAGCTGACCGTGCCGGCGGCGATGGCCGCGTTGCCGACCCAGATCGAGATCCAGTAGCTCCACGCCACCATGAAGCCGGCGGCCGGGCCGAAGGCCTCCTGGGTGTAGATGTAGGGTCCGCCGCCCTGCGGAAAGGCCTTGGCCAGGCGCGCGAACACGAAGGCCAGGCACAGGGCGCCGCCGATGGTCAGGACCCAGCCCGCCACGGCGTTCCAGCCATAGGGCGCCAGAGAAGCGGGCAGCATGAAGACGCCCGAGCCGATCATATTGCCCACGACCAGGGCTACGCACATCCAGAAGCCAAGGGCCTTGGGTTGCAACACTTTCACTTAAAAACACCCTTCCCGCTCACGCGGCGAAAGCCGGGAACGGCGCGAGTGAGACACACACGCTGCCAAGCCATCATCGGAGATGAAAAAGGGGCGGCCCTCGCGAGCCGCCCCCTTCCGCCTAGAACTTGCGTCCGATTTTCAGGCCAACCGTACGGGGCTGGTTGGGCGTGATGTAGGTCTGTGCGCCGCAGACACTTTCGGCGCATTCGGCGTAGCGACCCAAGCTGGCGCGCTTGTCGGTGAGGTTCTTCACATAGAGCGACATCGACCAGTCAGCGCGCACGACGCCGCCGGAAACGTCCAGCAGGGTATAGCCCGCCTGACGCCCGATGATGCCACGCTCCTTGATCCGCAGGTCGGTCCAGCTGCCTGTCTGATTGACGGCCGAGGCCTGCAGATAGGCGTCGTAACCACCGAAATTGAAGTCATAGCGCGCCGTGACATTGGCCTTGAACTTCGGCGTCACCGGCAGAACCGTGCCGTCCGGAGCCTGCGGACTGGCGCAGGTGGTGACGGGATTGCCCTGGGCGTCGGTGAAGCCGCAATAGTTGGCCGTCAGCTTGGCGTCGGTATAGGCCGCCGCGCCGCTGATCGTGAAGCCCTGGGTGACCGCCAGGGTGACGTCGCTTTCAACGCCCTTGATGCGGGCCTCGTTGGCGTTCTTGATCTCGGTCAGGCCGTTGGCCCCCAGGATCGAGAACTGGAAGTTCTGCCAGTCTTCCATGAACACCGCGCCATTCCAGCGGATGCGGTTCTCCATCCAGCTGGTCTTCCAGCCGAACTCGTAGTTCTTCAGATAGTCGGCCTGATAGGGCGGCAGGGTCGAGCGACGGTTGATGCCGCCCGGCCGGAAGCCTTCCGAATAGGTGACATAGGCCAGCTTGTCGTCGTCATGCTTGTAGGTGAGCGTGACCTTGGGAACGTTGCCGGTTTCCTTGACCCGCTTGTCCAGGTTCGTACACGGCGCGCCATTGGGCCCGCCGGTGCGGAAGCAGGCGCGTTCGCCCGTGCCGCCATAGCCGGTGCCGTAGCCGTAGAAACCTTCCAGCGAGTTGTCGGACTTGAAGAAGCGGATGCCGCCCATGACGGTCAGCTTGGGCGTGATGTCGAAATAGGCCTCGCCGAACGCCGCCGTATCCCGGTCGATCCGCTGCTGGGCGGTCAGCCAGATGGTGTCGCTATAGCCCGGCACCTCGATGTCATAGCTGATGCCGTCGATCTTGTAGCGCTGGGTGATCCCGTGTTCCTGCTTCTGGTAGAACAGGCCGCCGATCAGGCGCAGGCGCTTGTCGTCCGGCGTGGCGATCCGGATTTCGTGGCTTTCCTTGGTGTAGCGATCCTTGCCGGTGATGTATTGCGACGGGTTGGCCAGGCCACCCGTGTCATTGGTCCAGTAGAAGCCGTAGCCGACCTGGTCGTAGAAGTAGGAATAGTCTGAATAGTCCTGACGGGTGTCGACCGTGCGCTTGAGGTACGAGCCGGCATAGGTGACGTCGAGATTGGCGATCTGCCCCTCGATGGTCATGGCCGTCTGCGTCCACTTGTCATCCGAGGCTTCCGGATAGAAGTGGGTCAGCTTCAGGTCGCCGACCTTGGGGTCATAGGCAAAGATGCCGCTGGTCTTGGTGCGCTGGCCCATGATCGAGGGCGTGACGACCCAGTTCTCGCCCAGTTCGACACGCAGGGCGGCGCGGCCGCCCCGGGTGCTGGAGCCATTGTAGTTGTCGCTGGCGGTGTTGGCGTTGCTGATCGTCAGGTCGTCCGACGTGGTCGCCGTGCCGCGGCCATAGGTGCGGGTGCCCTTGACGTTGTCGATGTAGCCGGCGGCTTCCTCGTTCCAGCCGACCAGGCGCACCGCGATGGTGTCCGACAGCGGCATGTTGATGAAGGCCTCTTCGACATGGCCGGTATCGTCGCCGTCGACGATATTGCCCTCGATGTCGACGCCGGCAGAGAAGCCCGCCGTGCTGGGCTTGTTGGTGATGATCCGAAGCGTGCCAGCCTGCGAGCTGGCGCCGTACAGCGTGCCCTGCGGTCCGGCCAAGGCCTCGACGCGGGCGACGTCATAGACGTGGACGTCCAGCGCGCCTTGGATGGTGCTGATCGGCTGTTCGTCCAGATAGACGCCGACGCTGGGCAGAGAGCCGGAGTGGTTGCCGTCGCCGCCGCTGGCGACGCCGCGCATATAGACCTGGCCAAAGCCCGGGCCCGCCGTCGTGAACGACACGCTGGGCAGGTACTTCACATAGTCGACAAAGTTGGAGATCTGCAGTTGCTCCAGCTTGGCCTCACCCATCGCCTGGATGCTGACCGGCACGTCCTGCAGATTTTCGGATCGCTTCTGGGCGGTAACCACCACCTCCTCGAGCGAAATGACCTGGCTCTCCTGGGCCATGGCCGCCACGCTGGTCAGCATGGTCGAAGCCAGCAACGCGGCCGAATAGACTCCCGCCCGCCTGAAATTCTTACGCGTCTTCATGGTCGCTCCCCGTACCATTTTAAGGGAACGATGTTCGGCCGCGTCTAGGCGCTCGGCAAGGCGGAAAGCGCCAGAAAATCCCGAATCTTCCGAGTGTTGCAGAAATGGCAGACCCCGAACGAGGTGTTCAATTTCTAGGCGTGCCCGGATAAGTCGCCAGACAGTCTCCCAATGCCTGTTTGAGCGGGCCCAGGGCCGATTCGAAATTCTGCCAATGCTCGACCGCGTCCTTGAAGATCGGCTGGCGAACCTGTTCGGAACTGGCCGTGCGCACGGCGCGGTCGTTCTCGTGGAAGTTCAGGCAGGCCGGCTCGAACGGCAGGCCGCAGTGGTCCAGCAGGGCGCGGATCTGGGCCTCGGGATCGTCGATCATCGCCTCGTAGATCACCCGGTGAACGCGCCCCGGCAGCACGGTGTCGAAATGCTCCATCAGAGCGACATAGTCAGCATAGTAGCGGCCGATGTCGGTGAGGTCGTAGCTGAAGGCCTGGCCCCGCGCGAAGTGCTGCTTGAAGCCTGAAAAGCAGCAGCCCAGCGGATGACGCCGTGCATCGATGATCCTGGCGTTGGGCAGGATCAGATGGATCAGCCCCGTGTGGGCGAAGTTGTTGGGCATCTTGTCGATGAAGAACGGCCGATCCGTTTTCCGCTGCACCCGGGTGCGTTCGAGATATTCCTCGCCCAGTTCGCGCAGAGCTTCCGGCGACAGTTCGGCCAGTATTTCCGGATAGGTCGAGTCGGCGCGACGCACGGCCTTGCCGCCCAGCCGGCGGGCCATGACGATCAGGTCGGGCAGCTCCATCGTGCCCTCGACCTGGCTGTGGCTGGCCAGGATCTGCTCGATCAGGGTCGAGCCCGAGCGCGGCAGACCGACCACGAAGATCGGATCGGGCGCGGGACAGCCCTGCCCCGCCGTCGCGGCCAGCAGCGCGGGCGTGAACACCGCCTTGGAGCGCGCCACATCGGCGTGGTTTTCCTCGGGATCGTAGTCGACCTGCTCGCGCCGGATTGCGGCGCCGGCGGCGTAGTGCTGGAAGGATTCCGGATACTGCTTGGCGTCTTCAAGCGCCTTGCCCAGGGCGTAGTGCAGGTGCAGGCGGTCGTCGTCCGACAGGTCCGGCTGCCCTAGCCCCGCCGCCATGGCGGCGCGGTCGGCGGTGTCGAACTTGACAGTCTTGAGGTTGGCCAAGCTCCACCAGGCCTCGCCCAGGCCCGGCGCCAGCTCCAGGCACTTGCGATAGGCGGCGATGCAGTCGGCCTGCCGCCCAACGGTTTTCAACGCATGGCCATAACTCATCCAGCCCTTGGGCTGACCCGGAAACTCGGCCAGCATCCGCTCGTAGATGCCGATAGCCGTGTCGTACTCGCCCAGTCGCGACAGGATGGCGGCGCGCAGATTGGCATAGCCCGGATGGCGCGGATCGCGGTCGGTCAGGCGCTCGATCTGGGCCAGGGCCTCGGCAGACTTGTTCTGGCGGTAGAGCATGGTCGCCAGATTGTGCCGCGCCGCCGCAAAGCCGGGCGCGATCTCCAGACAGCCTGTCAGCAGCCGCTCGGCGTCCTCGTAGCGGCCAAGCCGGGCGCCGGTCTCGGCCAGCATGCGCAGGGCGGCCACGTCGGCGGGATGGTCTGCGAGATGGTCGCGCAGCCGCTGCTCGGCCTCGCCCAGCCGGTTGTCGATCAGGGCGGCGGCGGCCTCGATCAGCGCCGGGTCGCGGGTCGAGGCGCGCAACTGCTGGGCCAGGGCCGCCTCCGCGCCGGCCTGGTCGCCCATCAGGTCCAGCCCCTCGGCCAGACCGCGCCAGGCCTCGCCGGCACGGGGATCGAGCGCGACCGCGCGCCGGAAGGCCGCGACGGCCTCGGCGGTTCGGCCCAGATCCGCCAGGGTCAGACCCAGCTCCAGCTGGCCCTCGGCCAGGCTGGGCAGGCCCCGCGCCAGCGGCGCGATCACGGCCAGGGCCTTGTCGGGGTCTCCGCCCAGGCGATGCGCGGCGGCCAGTACCACGGTCGTGCCGGCGTGGCGCGGAACCGCTTCCAGTATGGCTTCAGCCTGTTGTCGCGCAAGCGCCGGGTCATGCTCCAGCAGGCGCTGGGCGTGTTCAAGCGCGGTGGCGAGGCCGCCGTGGGCAGAGGTCGTCTGGGTGGTCATGGGGCGAGGAGATCGACGGTGGCGGGGGAAGTCAATTCGGGAAGGCTTACAGCCGGTCCCGCAGTCCGTACCAGCTCAGCCCCGCGACGGTCAGCGGCCAGCGCAGCAGGCCGCCGCCCGGAAACGGCGGGGTCGGCAGGCGCGACAACAGATCCACGCCAGCGGTTTCGCCCAGCGCCGCGTCGGCCAGCAGCTTGCCGACATAGGGGGCCAGCATCACCCCCTGCCCCGAATAGCCGGACGCCACCCGAATGCCGGGCGCGACCTGCGCCACGAACGGCACACGGTTCATGGTGATGCCCAGGGTGGCGCCCCAGGCGTGACTGATCTTCACATCTTTCAGTCGCGGATAGATCTTCAGCATGTGTCGACGGACGAAGCCGGCGATGTCGGCCGGAAAGCCCGGACGATAGTTCTCGCCGCCGCCAAACAGCAGCCGGCCATCCGGGGTCTTGCGGAAATAGTTCACGACGAAGCGGCTGTCGGCCACGGCGGCGTCGGAGGTGATGATCTGGTCGGCCAGATCGCCGAGCGGCTCGGTGGTCAGGATGAAATTGTTGATCGGCATCACCCGATCCCGCGCCCGACCCGCCATGTGGTTGAGGCTGCCGTCGCCGCTGACGATCAGCTGGTCGCAGGTGATCCGGCTGTCGGCGGTGAACACCACGATCTTGCCGCCTTGACGGGTCCAGGACAGCGCCCGGCTGTGCTCGTGGATCGTCGCACCGAAGGCCATGGCCGCGCGGGCCAGGCCCAGCGCCAGGTTCAGCGGATGCAGGTGGCCGCCGTCCCGGTCGATCAGGCCGCCATGATAAACGTCCGTGCCCAGATCGCGGGCCAGATCATCAGCTCCGATCAGCGACAGGGCGTCATAGCCGTAGCGCCTGGCCATGTGTTCGATATGGGCCGCGTCCTGCGCCTCGCCGCCCGCACGGTGGCGGGCGTGGATCATGCCGGGCTTGAGGTCGCAGGCGATGGCGTGGCCCGTGATGGTGGCGTGCAGGTGCGACCGCGCGTCCTGCGCCAGCCGCCAAAGGGCCATGGCGTCGTCCTGGCCCACCGTCTTTTCCAGCCAGGCCTGATCGCGGCGATGGCCGGTATGGACCTGCCCGCCATTGCGGCCCGAAGCCTGCGACCCGACACGGCCCGCTTCAAGCACGATCACCGAAACGCCCCGCCGGGCCAGTTCAATCGCCGCGCCCAGGCCCGTATAGCCCGCGCCGATCACGCAGACGTCGGCCCGGACCTCGCCCCTGAGCGGGGGCAGGCTTGGGAAGGGGGTAGCGGTGTCGGCGTACCAGGAGTTTAGGTCGCGCAAGACTTGCCCCCTCCGCGCCTTCGGCGCTCCTTCCCCGTAGGGGGAAGATGAAGGGGCGCGCGGCTCATCTGCCCCCTACGGGGGAGGACGACCGCGCAGCGGTCAGGAGGGGGCGAGTCACGGCCCACATCAGACATTCAGCAACAGGAACTCGCGCTCCCAGGGACTGATCGTGCGCATGAAGGTCTCGTACTCGGCCTGTTTGACGCGGTCATAGGCCTGGCAGAAGACCGGGCCGAGGATGTCGACCAGGTCCTGGCAGGCCTCGAACAGCTTCAGGGATTCAGTCAGGCTACGCGGCAGTTCGATGCCCCGGGCGCCGGCGTCGGTGAGAACCGGCGGGCTGGGCTTGAGGTCATTGACCATGCCCAGATAGCCGGCCGCCAGGGTCGCGGCGATGGCCAGATAGGGATTGGCGTCCGACGAAGGGATGCGGTTTTCCAGCCGGCGGTTGGCGGGGTTCGACGGCGGCACGCGCAGGCCGCAGGTGCGATTGTCATAGCCCCACTGGGTGTTGACCGGCGCGCCCGAGTCCTTGGCGATCCGGCGGTAGGAATTCACATAGGGCGCCAGTATGGCCATGATCGCC